>JAUVCD010000626.1 GCA_030590865.1 Myxococcales bacterium
CCTTCAGTGGGGGCTGGCCCGCCCACCCGACAAAGGCGTGGAGTGGGCCCTCGACCCACCGACGGAGGCCGCTGACGAGCTGTTCAGCAAGCGGGTAGTCAGCTGGAGTGACGCTCGGTGGACTTGGGACTTGCGAGTGCGGCGTGACAGCAGTGCTGCCGCCCTACTGGAGGTCAAGTCTCGGGGTCACAAGATGGTCGCCGCCGCTGAGCAGATCGATGGCGATTTGAGCAAGGCGCTGGCTGAGCTGGCGCGAGCGGGTTGGCGCCTCGATGTTTCGTCCCGAGGCTGGTACCGACTGGTCGGACAGGTCAACCTGGCCTGCCGCAAGGCACGGCTGCCCTACTACCTCGATCCACAGGTCAGCATCAGCAAGACCAAGGACGGACTGCGAAGACACTTCCTGGTTCGCAGCTACCGGGTGCAGCGGGTGCGACGGTTCGACGTCGACGGGCAAATCTATGCCACCCTCCATGTGCGCGGCTTCGGCGCACTGCGGGGTGGGCACGGTGGTGGCTTGTTGGGACTATCCCGAGACGTGCAGCCCTTCGCGCTGGTGGTGCTCGACAGCACCGACGAGCTGCTCACTCGTCTGCGGGACGATGCCGCCCACAATCCGCCGCGCTGCGGATCGTCCTTCGACCGGCACCGTGACACCGCGATGCTCCACTGCGGCGCCGTGCTCACGGCACTGCTCAGCGATGAGGACACAGCCCGCGCTGCCGCGGTGGGCCACGTGGAGCGCCATGAGCTTCAGCACCAGATGGACGGCCCCCTGCTCACCTTGGCCAAGCCGGTGCTCAAGAAGCTGGCGGGCTACACTGACCCGGCCAAAGAGCGGGTGAACCGTGAGCTGTCAGCCTATGTCGCCCAGCTGAGCGGCGCCCACTCACAGGTGAGGCAGGGGCTCATCACGCCCTTCCGATTCGCCGTGCTACAGGACCGGGGCACCTATCACCACGCAGCCGTGCTCTTGTTCGAGGCCCTCGGTCGCGGGCCGGCTCGCAACGCCCTGGGCGACGTCGATCACCAACGGCTCACCGCCATCTTCGACGAGCTGTGCGCGCTCGACGACCAAGCCCTCCGCCAGCGAGCCGCCGAGGCGTGGGACGAGTTATTCGGCGACGAGCTGCCTGTAGTGAAGGCGCTGGATGAAACGGTGACCCCTGGTGGCCCCCCTGCCCGTGACGGGGGCGCTTAGCCGATGGGTGACCGACTGCTATGCTCAGTTGATGAGCTGGCGCCCCCGTCCCTCCGCGTTGCGGCTCGCCCAGGCGGTCACCTTGATGCTCTTGGCGACCAGCGGCGGGGCGACCGGTTGCAGTGACGAGGACAAGCCACCGCCCTTGGCTCACCCCAGCGGCACAGGCGGTGATGGCGGCGGGCAGACCACCACCAGCTCGACGGGCTCAGGCTCCGGCGGGAGCGGTGGACAAGAGAACGTGATCGCCGATCCCGACGGGCCCTGCGACGATGACATCGGAGCGTCCACTGAAGATCCCTTTGACGGCGCTCGCGCGGTGGGGCTGTGCAAACAGGCCAGCGGAGATGACGACTGGGGTGTCATCAACGCCCAGTGGGTCCGGGTCGACGGCACCGACGACCTGCCGGCGTCCCATTTCCACATCGGCCATGGCGTGTTGCAACGCTTCGGAAAGCGGGTCGATCCCCACGAGGGAACGCACCTGCTAGTGCTCTCGACCGGCACCGCGCGCCTGCCTGGACAGCTGGGATACGAGTCGCCGGCAGGCTACGACAAGGGCTACACCGGTCCCTCCCCAGACGGCTACCCCAAGGAGTCACCGGCCTGCGAAGGGATCGTGACCGGCGACACCCACGACGACGTGGCTCTGGAAGTCACCTTGCGGGCTCCGCCTGACGCTCGGTCCTTCGGCTTCGACTTCTATTTCTTCACCTACGAGTGGCCCGACTGGGTCTGCAGCCCGTTCAACGACTTCTTCGTGGCCCTGCTTCAGCCGCCGCCTGATGGCCTGCCGGACGGCAACATCTCCTTCGACCAGCTGGGCAACTCGGTGAGCGTCAACAACGCCTTCGTGCGAGTCTGCGACTGCCAGCCCGAGCCGCCCTGCCTCGCGCCACCGCTGACGCCTCTGATTGCTTATGACTGTGAGCTCGGCAACGAGCAGCTGACCGATACGGGCTTCGAGGACCGCGCCGCGACCGGCTGGCTCGAGACCAAAGCGCCGGTCGAGCCGGGTCAGGTCATCAAGCTGCGTTGGGGCGTCTACGACTCAGGGGACGGCGTCCTCGACTCATCCACGGTAATCGACCACTTCCGCTGGCTCGGCGACCCAGCCGAGACCCCTGGCACCACGCCGGTACGCTGAGCGATCACGTCCCTTGGCTCAACGTCCTGGCCACGGTGCGGGCAGCTGACCGATGCCGATCTGACCGCAAAACGGTCCGCCGACCTGCCATGCTGTTTGAGCTGGCAGCGGGCCGACGTAGACTCACCGCGCAGGGACCTCGAGGTCGGCCGATCCCTGCTGGAGGATGCATGGTGATTCGAGACAGCGGGGTGCGTCATGGCTAGCTGCCCATCCTGTGGCACGGCGTTGAGCGACGGCGCGGGCTTCTGCTACCGCTGCGGCGCTCACCTGGACACCGCTGGCGGCGCTGGGGCGGGCTCACCGCCGCCCCAGCTCGGCGGCTCCCCGCAGTGGTCCCCCCAACCGGGCACCCCGCCGCCTGGCGGACCGCCCGTCGGGGTGCCGATGCCCGCTGCGCCAACACCTGCCCCGTCCACCACCTGGCAGGCCGTGCAGGGCACAGTCGGCCACGTCACGGTGATGATGGCGGTCAAGTGCAACCACTGCGCCGCGCCGGTCCCGCTCAACGGCCCGACGAAGGTGGCTCACTGCGAGAACTGCTACAAAGAATCGCCGCTGGGGCGCATCCCAGAGGAGCTCGCCTTGGCCGCCGAAGGCATGCAGGTGATGGGCTCACCCTACACCTCCCGCACCAGCTCGACGCCCGATCCGGTGTGCAGCAAGTGTGGCGAAGGGGTGGACGTGACCCAGTACCTGAACCACGTGGGCGCCACCACGACCATCCCCTGCCCCAAGTGCGGCACCGGACTGCCGACCTTTCCGGCACCGGCCTGGCTCAGGGCCGAGCTGCCGATGGCGCTGCAAGTGTTCGGTGGCGATCTCGAAGTCGCTCAACAGGAAGCGGGCCTAGCGGTCAGCGTCGATCAGAACCAGACCCAACCCATTGCCATGGCCTGTCCAAGCTGTGGCGGCGGACTCACCATCACCGCCGAGTCAGAGCGCACCACGAGCTGCCAGTATTGCCAGGCCAGCGTGTTTCTGCCTGACGAGCTGTGGAAACGGCTGCACCCGGTCAAGACGATGGAGCGCTGGACGCTCACCTACACCGGCACGCTAAAGACCGCCGAAGATCTCAAAGAACAACAGGAAGAGCAACAACAGCGGCAACAACAGCAGCACCAGCAGCAAGCTCGCATCGCCCAGGTGACCGCCAAGGCGCAGCGTGCCGGCAAGCGGGGCAAGGTCGTCTCCTTCCTCGGCGCTGGCGTCGGCATCGTGGTGGCCGTGGTCGCCGTCGCCTTCGGGGCCGTCGGCGGCAGCTGCTCGAGCGTCGAGGGTAAGTTCGTCGCCAAAGGCGAGCCGCTCTCCAAGTTCACCATGCGCCCCACCGAGTGCCGCTCCGGCCAGCGCAAGAACTTCCACGGCGTCATTCTGCTGTCGGAAAAGAAAGAGAACCAGGCCATCAAGATCCTCGAAGACCCGATGAAGGGCATGGTGGTCCAGGTTCAAATCCCGTCGAGCTGCAAGAACGGGCGCTGCAAGGTCGTCACCTTTGGGGAGGACGCCTGCGACACCTTCGACATCGAGGTCAACCGCACTAACACCACGGTCAACGACATCCGCTTGCTCGAAGGCCACCTGAAGCTCAAGTGCAAGTTCGACGAGGGCGGCACCGCCAAGGCGAAGCTCGAGTTCTCGAGCTGCGATTAGCCGCCCGTCGCCGGCGATCAATGGCCCATTGCATCGCCGGAGGGCTCAGCGTCCGCCGCCGCTCACTGCCGATTGGTCTTGCAGCCGTAGAGCACCATGATCGAGCCCCCCTCATCGCCACTCACCAGATCGCAGGCCTCTGGGCAGAGGTGAATGAAGCCCCCTGAAATGTAGAACTTGTTGGGGCCACAAGCGGCGGCATTAGGGACCTGTTCGAAGACAATGGGCGTGGTGCTGCCGCCAGGGGTGAACTCGATGACCACCGTGTCCGGATCGATCTCCTCGCCCGGCGGAGCGTCGGGTATCTCAAACTCGCAACCGATCGAAGCGCCCTCGATGACTCCGAGGGCAATCTCGTTGAAGACCACGTTGTAGAAGTTGGGCTCACAGAGTGGGAAGCGGAGCCCCTCGGTCTTGATGCTGAGCGCCTGGTAGCCGGTACCCGGATCGGCGGCGGTGGGACACTCGCCGGTGGTCATTGGATCGGTGGGTAGCCACGGCTCAGCCGGATTCTGAGGGTCCTTGGTCTCCAACGCGATGAGGCTGTACCAGCGATAGTTGCGCTCTTGGGCGGTGCCGAAGTGGACCGGCGAGAGCGCCAGCAAGGCAGTGTCGAACTGATCCGCCGCCGTCTGGCCGGCAGCGACCGCGTTGCCATCGTTGAAGTTCTGGGACGTGGTGGAGGAGTTGCAACTCACCCCGTCGTCGGTGATCTCGATGAAGATCTTGAAGGCTTCGGGTCGGAGCCAGGCCTGGTAGCCGTTCGGCGCCAGGTGGTATTGGTCCGGCTGAGCCCACCGGTCGAGCACTTGGCACCACGAGTCGTGGCTCAAGACGGGGTAGCTGTAGTGGAAGAACTTGGGCGGGTTGTTGACCGGCTGCGATGGTGGGGACGTGCAACCGCCCTGGGGAATACCACTGAGCGGCGCCTCGATGCAGATCGACTCGGGTCCGTTCCAGGACCCGTGCTCGGAGAGCATGATCACCCGATAGTCGATGCCGCTGGCCTCGATGATCGAGGCGAAGTTACCGTTGATGTTCTCCTGAACGCCAAGAATCTCCTGGCCCATGCTGCCCGAGTTGTCGATCACGAAGATGATGTCCACCGGCTTCATGACCAGCGTGGCCTCTTCCCCTTCGGCGACGCAGGCGCTGTCCTCGGTCAGCCCACTGTCGTTGGTGCCGGCGTCAAAGCCGAAGCCGCCGCCACTGCCTGAAGCGGTGCCTCCGCCGCCGGCGGTGCCACTGCTGGCACCTGCCCCCGAGAGCCCGGCGCCGCTACCGGTCTCATCGCCCGAACAGGCACCGAGCAAAGCGAAGAGCGCCACAGCGCTGATGGGAGCCAGCAAGATGATGGATTTGCGCATGGGGTCGTCCTTGGGGCGTTGAGATCTAAGCCAACACTATCAGTCTACCCAATCGGTCAACGGCGTCACCTGTTACCCAACCTGGGCGCCGCCAAACAGAGCGGCCCGGTAGGCCAAACCGGCATCGTACAGCCCTGGGGCAGCGCGCCTGAGGAAGAGAAATCGCGCGCTGGCTCGCGAGCCCTAAGCGTGGTGAAATGGGCCCATGCGCCTTTCGCCTGGCACCGTGGTGGGCGAGCACGCCCGCTTGGTGC
>JAUVCD010000095.1 GCA_030590865.1 Myxococcales bacterium
CGAAGATCTGCCGCGCCATCTCGAGCTCCCGCACGTTGTTCGGCTCGAGTACGGCATGGACCCTGGAGAGCTTCATGACGGTCTCGTAGGTGTTGAGGTGGGAGCGCACGATGGGGATGCGCGGCCCTGGCAGCCCCTTGATCAGCTTCAGGACTGGCGTGGTGATCTCCCGCTCACCGCTCAAGACGATGCCGCCGATGTTGGGCGCGGCGTGGGACATGAGCGACGCCAGCGCCATGAAGATGACGTCGTGGCGATCGACGTGGGTGACCAGCACCACCTCGTTGGCGAGGTGCTGGATGATGGTCTCCACCGAGCCCGACGCCACCAGGGTCTTGCCCACCTTGTTGTGCAGGTGCTTGCTACCAAAGAGCACGTCGCCACCGAGATGGGCCGCAACCTCTTCCATCCGCGGCGTCGCCAGCTTCGGCTCGCTGGGGATGGTTTCCACCAGCTCGATACCCGCGCCGTGCAGTCGCGGGAGGATGTGGTTGTCCATCTCGTCCATGGCGGCGGCGGGGACCTTGTTGACCACCACCGCCAGCACCGGGCAGCCCTTGGCCTGGAAGCAGTCCAGCCCGACCCTGGCCTTGGAGTAGACCGTCTCCACGTTGCCGGACGAGCCGTCGACCACTAGCACCACCGGCGCATTCAGGTCTCGCGCGACGTTGCTGTTGAAGTCGTCCTCGGTCACCGAGGCCGCGGAGAGGAAGTCCGTGCCTTCGGACAGCACGAACTCCACGTTCTCCTCCAGCCGCTTGTAGGCCGACAGGATCTTTTCGTGCAGCTCGGTCAAGCGGCCCTCGGCCTGCATGGTATCGGCCTCCTGCGCGGTGACACCGATCATCTCCACCGGATCGCCGTCGAGCTGAAAGACCTCGTGCATCAGGTGCACGTCCCGATCGATCACCGAGGTCTCGGTGCCCAACAACTGATAAGGCCGGCCCACGGGCCGGAAGAAACCGAGCCGACTGATGGTGCGCTCGAGGACCCCCATGAGGCCGAGGGATACGAGGACCTTGCCGCTGAAGGGCTCAGCGGCCGAGACGTAAAGACTGTTGGCCATGGTGCGTTTCTTTCGGTTCTGACTGCACTCTGGCAGCCTGCGGGCGCAGCTTAGCGGTGGCTGGTCCTGCTGGGAATTGGGTGTCGTGCCAATTCGCCGAGCTGCTCGAGTGGGCCTTCCAGTGCGCGGAAGGAGCTCGGCGACCTGCTGATGCGAACAATCCCGTGCTTTGAACCGGCGGTCGTTCTAGCTTATGTTGCTGGATGGCGCGCCTTCGATTCTACCCTGGGCTACTGCTCCGCGCGCTGCTCTGCTCCACCCTGCTGACCGTCGCGGGTTGCAGCGGCTGTGACTCGGACTCAGCACGGCACGACGCGAGCCCGGGCAGACCTGCGGCTGCCGAGGATGGCTATCAGAAAGCGGTGTCCTTCATCGATGAGCTGTCGACCTGTGACGTCGACCACCGGGGTCTGCTGATCGATCTCGGCAGCGAGGCCTTGGTGGGGCGCTATGGCCATCGACTCATCGCGCCCCAGGGCATTGTGCAGACCGAGCACGACGGCGGGACCTGGGCGCAGGTCTACGACCGCAAGCTCAAGTTGTCCTTTCTGCTCCTGGCCGACGGGCCGCTATTCGTGTCCCTGCGAGCCATTGGCCGTGACGCCAGTCGGGTCAGCGTTTCTCTCGATGGCATTCTATTGGGCACCTTGAAAATCGGTCGCAAGGAGATCCGTGTTGCTTCGACGCGGACCACCGCAGCGCCGGTGGATGCCGGTCAGCACGTCCTGCAGCTGCGTTTCCGCGGTAACAAGAGCTCGAACGCCGAGCCTTTTGCCGAGCTGGATTGGGTCCGCATCGGAATACCGGACGAGCTCGAGCGCACCTATGGGGCCCCCACCCTCAAGGATCTACTGGCACCAGCGGCCCAGCTCGCCGGCGTGCCTCATCGGGCGCTGGCCATGCGTGGGCCATGTTCGGTGCGTTGTAGCTTGCGCGTGCCGCCTCATGGCCGACTGCGTGCAAGCGTCGGTATGCGGGGTGACGGTGATGGCACGGCGGCGATTATCGTTCACGCCGACGGCGAAGAGCCAGAGGTCCTCGAGCGCACCGACGTCAAGGGTGGAGCTGATGCCACCTGGACTGACTTGGACGTTTCACTTCACCGTTTCGCCTCCCGCATCGTGACGCTCGAGCTGGCCGCGACCGAGACCACTGGCACGGGCCGTTTGTTGCTCGGCGATCCCACGCTCGATGTGCCGGCGGTACCGGTCGCCTCGACCAGTGGGGCGCGAGCGGCCGTGGTCGTCATTCTCGATGGCGTGGAGCGCAGCGATCTGCCGCCCTGGCGAAACACCGAGACGCCCCACTTGCCGGTGCTCAACGAGTTGGCGCGCAATGCGACGGTGTTCGACGGACATCGCGCGCCCTCGACGCTAGTGGCCGCGGTGGTCGCGTCGCTGGTGAGCGGTGTCTCGCCTAGCACCCACACGCTGCGCGATCGCCGCGCTCGTCTGCCCGAGGTGGTCAGCACGATTGCAGGCATCGCCCGGGATGCGAGTGTTCCGGCAGCCATGTTTACCGGCGTGCCCACCACCTTCGAGCCCTTCGGGTTCGCCTTCCGTTGGGACAGCTTCACCCAGTATCCGCCCAACGGAGGGCGCCTGGCCTCGGCTCCCATTGATGACGCAGCCAAGTGGCTTTGCCAAGGATCAGACCGACCCGAGCAAGGCCGACCGAGGCTGGCGGTCATCCATGCTCGTGGCGGTCATCCGCCCTGGGAGGTGACGCCCTCTGACGCGGCCAAGCTGCCACCGGCGGACTACACGGGCTACCTCGGTCCGCGCCGCGCCGCGCAGCTGCTGGCCAAAGTGGGCGGCCGGCACAGCCGTTTGTCCGAAGCCGATCGAGAGCGAATGCGGGCCCTCTATTTCACCGGCCTATCGAGACAGGACGCAGCGCTGGGCAAGCTCATTCAGGCGCTCCAGGATGCTGGCCGCTGGGACTCGACGCTCCTCATCGTCACCGGTGATGTCGCCTCGGCCCGTCAATCGCTGTTCACCGATGGGCTCGACATGGACGAGACATTGCTGGAGCTTCCGCTCTACGTGCATTTTCCGCTCGGGCTCCACGCACGCCAGCGGCTGTCCCAGCCCACCGAGGTCTACGACTTGACGCGCACCGTGCTCAGCGCGCTCGGACTCAAGCCCCCGCCGGGCATGGTTGGGCGGGACTTGGCGTCTCTGGCCGCCGGCGTTGACCACGAAACCCACCAGCTCCGCGTGGCGTTCACCGAAGACCAGTACTCCGCCCGGTGGGGCGGATTCGCGCTCCATGGTCGCCTCGACCAGCGCCCCAAGCTGTGCCAACTATCGGTCGACCCGACCTGCACCTACGATCACTCGGCCCGTTTTCCCATCATTGCTCAAGCGCTGTTCAGGCAGCTGGCGGCGGCAGAACTCCGCCGCCGCGACGTGCCTGTCCACGAGCCAGTGAAAATCGACGCCGAGATGGAGGCGATGCTCAAGGTGTGGGGGGCCGTGGAGTGACCTACTTCACGGCCTCGAGCAGGTAGTTGTCTTGCCGCTTGGGCGTCTTGAGGATTGAACCGTCGACGGCATCACGTCGAACGACGATCACCCGTCGCGTGGTGGTGTCTGGTGATTCTCGGGCCACTACGGTGATGAGGTTCACCCCTGGTTGCAGCGGCGCGTCGAACTCGAACTTCGCCCGGGTCGGATCGGCACCATTGCGATTGGACTGGTAGTAGAGCTTGCGGGGGCCGACGAAGAGGTACAGGTCGAGCAGCCGCTCGCTATCGTAGGCTTCTACTTGGATCTTGGCCGTGTCCGTCCGCGTTGCCGTCGCCGTGGTCTTCACGGTGAGAATGGGCGGGGCGTGTCCGTAGATGGTTGCGAAGCCAATCTCGTCCGGGGCGTTGCCGCCGTTCCGAAGACTCGCCGTTCGGACGAAAGCGAAGCGGCTATCGGTCAGCTGGACCTTGGACATCTTTCCGCGACGGCCGAGCTGCTTCAGTGCCGTCCCGTTGGGCAGTTTGCCGAAGGGCTCGCGAGACCCGAGCACATCACCGAACAGTTGTACCTCGGCGGTCGTGGTTACCGTCGCCTTGTCAGCGGCCACTCCAATCGCCTTGGCAATGGGGAGCTTGAGCTTCTCGCTGGCCGCTTCTCGCAGGTCCCGATCGCTGACCGACAATAGCAGCACCACTTCGCTGTCCCGCAGCTGCTTCTCCACATCAAAGGTGAAGGCGAGTCGCTTCACATCGCCAGGCAGCATGTTGGAGATGTCGAAGCGGCCGTTGCGCAGCAGGACCCCGTCGCCCGAGCGATTCGCCAGGTTGGCCTGGCTCTCGAAAGAGCGTCCGGTACCCACGTTCTTCACCGTGAGGTAGATGGTGATCTTCTCGCCTCGTTGGATGAGGCCATCGCCGTTGCCGCTGACGTCGTCCGAGATCTGGTAGCCATACTGGAACACCGGCCGGTCGAGCTGCTCGACCGTCGGTCGGATCTCTGCCGATGCCGGGGTGTGCCCGCCGGTGGCGTCGAAGTGAACCTTGACGGCGTCACTGCGAGTCAAGGCGTCCATCGGGATCTTGCACTCTCGCGTGGTGCTCTTGGGCTTAGGCGGCTTGCCACCTCGGCGGCCGCGTCGCTTGATGTCGCACCAGGTCAAGGGCGCCGTCGCGGTCTTGGTTTCCCCTGGCGGAATCTTGCCGAAGACCAGCTCCTTCTCGTCGAAATAGGGGTTCTCGCTGTCCGTCGTGGCTCGCAGTCGATAGACGGTCGCCGTCCCGTTGTTGGTGACCGACACCTTGATTTGAATCGTTTTGCCGGCGATGACCTTGCCCCCTGCCGGCACGGTCTCGACCTGTACGACGAAATCGTCTTTGCCTGGCCCTGACTTTGGCTTGGTGGTCGGTACGCTCCAGTCGATCTCGAGCTTGCCGAGTGCCTTCTCGACCTTCTTAATTTCTCGGTCCCGAGCCTCTTGGATGAAAGCGTTCGCTGCGGCGAGTTGGGTGGTGGCGGTTTCGCCTGCCGGCAGCCGCTTCACCAGCCCGTGGGCGAACTCGATGGGGAAATCCCGCTGATAGACATCGTCGAGCTCGCCGCCCCGTTCGCGCAACGTTTGGCGCTCCTGCTGGGGCAGATAGTAGCGCACCGACTGTGCCGGGGTGCTGGGCTTGGTGGCCCGAGCGTTGTCCAGGTGTTGCGACAGGTCCCGCTCTCGCACGCCATCGGGCTTGACGGTGAGGTCCATCTCGAGCTCATCAACGGTCATCGGATCGAGCTCGATGTGGGGCGTAACGCCCACCCCTTGGATGGAGGTGTCTCCTGGGGTGAGGTACTGGGCGATGGTCAGCTTGAGCGCAGCCTTGTCTGACGTGATGTCCGGGAACACGAGCTGCACGCTGCCCTTGCCGAAGGTCGTTTGGCCCACGATGACTGCGCGGCCGAGCTGCTTGAGCGCGCCGGCGACGATTTCGCTGGCGCTCGCCGACGAGCCGCTCACCAGCACCACGAGCGGGTAGGTTGGCTCGGTGCCGCCGGCGTTAGCGCGCTTCTCTTCCCGACCTTCCGAGGCGCCGACCATGGCCACGATCGTGCCTCGCTGCACGAAGAGGTCGGCCACTTTCGCCGCCTGGTCCAGCAGGCCGCCGGGGTTGCCGCGCAGGTCGAGCACCAGTCCCTTGAGCGGACCGGCGTCTCGCATGTCTTCGATAGCCTCGCGGATCTCGGCGGTCGACGTGGCTTGGAACTGCTTCAGGCGGACATAGCCGACGTCCGCGGGCAACCGTTTGTGCAGCACGCTCGGCACTTTGATCCGCTCGCGGGTGAGCACGAACTTGCGGTTGCCCTCCCAGGCGTCGGCGCGCTCGACCCACACGGTGACCTTGGTGCCCGGCTTGCCCCTGAGCCGCCGCACGGCGTCGTCCAGTGGCATGTTGAGCGTCGACTCGTTGTCGATCTTCATCACCCGGTCGTAGCGTTTGAGCCCCGCTCGACCTGCCGGCGTCCCAGGCATCGGTCGGATGATGGTGAGCAGCTGATCTCGGATGGAGATCACGATCCCGAGCCCGCCGAAATGGCCGGACGTCGACAGGTTCATCTCCTTGTAGGCGTCGGGGGTGAGGAAAGTGGAGTGAGGATCGAGGGTGCGTAGGATGCCGTTACAGGCCGCATATTCGATGGCCCGGAGATCGACCTCTGTGTCCTTCAGGTGCTTCTGCAAGAAGCCGAACACCTCACGCAGCTTGGCGGCCACGTCCCATGGTCCGAGCACGTTGTCGACCCGCAGTTTCTTGTCATGGGTGTCGACCCGGAGCACCACGGTTCCCTTGGTCGTCTCGTCAGGGAGTACGATGACCTGGGCCACCTCACGCTGAATGTGATCCAGCGCCGACAGCAGCATCTCTCGAGGCTTCACCCGATCTGGGTCGACGTAGCGATCCCGAACGTATTTGAGCGTCTCGTTGACCGCCTCGAGGCGGGTCAGGTCGTAGTTGCCCTTCTGGCCTGGTTTGGCCACCGCCAGGGACGAGTTGAAGCCGTGCCACAGTCCGCCGGAGCCGAACTGGTGAGCAAGGAAGCCAGAAAGAACGAAAGCTCCGGCGATGGCCAGCAGCTTTCCGAAACGTTCGAGTCGGCGCATGGGTTGTCGGCAGGTCGCTCGGCCGGCAGTGCCCCGGGCAGGAGCGACTCATCAGGCAGCGTGGGGCCGTCAAGCACCACGCCTGGTTTTGGTGTCGGATCAATAGGTCCGCACTAGGGTGCAGTGTGGCACGGAGCAGAAGGGTTTGCACACCCTGCAGAAGGGTTTGCCCACTCTACCGGGGCCGCAGGGTGGCCGCTGTTCCGTCCCCAGGCTGTGGCCCGAGGCTTTGAGGGCCTACTCTCAGGCGTCGCTGTCCCTGTCGCTGTCGCCCTTGCCAGCGGGCAACCGGCCTTTCGGCTCGTCATCGCCGGTCAGACCCTTCTTGAAATTGCGGATCCCCTCTCCGAGGCCTTTGCCGATGTCGGCCAGTCGGCCTGCGCCGAAGATGAGCAGCGCAATTCCGAGGATGATGAGAATCTCTGTGAGTCCTGGTCGCATGAGCGATTCCTGCGCCGTCGGAGGCTGTGGCGATGCCACGAGGGCCTGTGCCTGGTGGGTTGAGCGCTGCAGTGAAGCCACCGCGCCAACTTGGAGCATGCCTAGCATCCAGGCGGGGGCGAAGCAAATGCCGGGCGTGCAAGGCGTGCCGTGGGTCTGGAGACGCTCCCACCGGCTCGCCGGTGCTGTTCCAACCGTGCTCACCACCGTCGCGGCCAGACGCGATCCTGCTGTCATCGAGTCGGGAGCTTGCCGAGAGGCTAAGCTCTTTTGGTGCTTAGCCTAATGGGAATCAGACTATGTTGACCCTTGTGAGACCCTCGAAACGGCTGAAATGGCGAGTGCCCGCGTCGCTCGTGCTGACCGTGTTGGTACTGGCTGTGGTCGGCGTTGGCTGCCCATGTTTGCGCGGACCGGTGAACGCCAGCCCGGCGCTGCGCTGGTGGCTGTTCTCCAACTTCGGTGCCAGCAAGATCTGCCCTGAGATGATCAAGAATGGCGTCGGGCTGAGGGCACAAGACCGCGGTCCGGCGGTCGGTCGCTTCTTTCCCACCGGTTGCACGGTCGACGTCAACGACGACCAGCAGACCGTGATCGTGAACTTCATCGGCACCGGTTATGCCACCACGGCCATTTCAGGACGGGTCGGGTTTCAGTGTTCCGCGTCAGTAGAGTATCGCCCTGACTTCTACATGGGTGAGGATGACCTCTACGTCTGGGGCAAGGTGAACCGCATCGTCAACGGTCCCAAGTTCGAGCTGGGCTACGTGGAGAATCGCATCGCTGATGTGGCCACCCAGATGACCCCCTTGGGCACGATCGCCAACCTGTTCGGCAATCAGATCGTGGCCGGCGAGCTGACTCGCGGCTTCACGGTGGTCGAAAACTGGGACACCGAAACCAAGAGCTTCTCCCTCGGTGTCATCCAGCCCCCTCAGAAGCCTCGCACACCCTACGATGTCAGCGAGGACGAGAACCACACCTTCGCCAACGAGAGCATCGAGATCCAATACGGCCAGCGTGACTATCTCGGGCCCTTCGAGGTCGTCGACAGTGACCAGCGCTTGCTGATGAAGATGCACCTCCAGGGACCGCGGGTGGACGTGATGGTGGTCCAGAAGAACATCGGTGACCTGTGGCGCGAGTCCTACCAACAAGGACGTCCCCTCGGTCCGCCCCCTGGACCGGTGGCGGGAGCTACCGTCTTGGAGCCCGGCCGGGAGTCCAAGGTGGCCTACAACCTGCGTCCTGGTCACTATTACGTCGTGGTGGATCACACCCAATACGCAGGGGTCGTGGCGCCGCCGCCGGTGAGCTTGCTCGCCCCGCTCAGCGGTCCGCTCGCCCGCATCACCTACGTGGCTCAGCTGGCTGAGCTTTAGCCCCGAAGGACTGGCGCTGCGCTCGAGTGGGCGGCACCAGCAACTCAGCGTAGCTCCGCTCCTGCCGGATGAGCTTGTGGGTGTCGCCTCGTAGGTCTTGCGGCGTCGAGCCGCGGGGGTGTGGTACCTTTGGGTTCATGGGGCTCGCCCGCAGTAGCCAGGTTGGTCTGCGCCGCGTTGCGCCGCTGTTGAGCGCGTTGCTGGTGCTCGTCGTCGGCTGCACCGACGGCCCGAGTGTCCACACCACGGACCCAGGAACGGGGGCCGGCGGTAGCGGCGGATCTGGCGGCGCAGCCACCGAGTGCACGGCCGGAGAGGCGCTCGACGAGGACGGACACTGTCAGCCGTCAGGCGTGCCCGCTGAGCTTTGCCCCGATGGGTTTGCCCCGAACGACTTCCGAGGTTGTGATCCCATCTTGCCTGCCGAGCCATGTGCGAGCGGCGAGATCGCTGTGCCTGGTGACACCGAATGTCGGCCCTTGGCACCCTGCGGTTCCGAGCCCTGGGCTGGCATTCCGGTGGAGTCCAACACCCAGCACGTCGATGGGTCCTATGGGAACAGTGACAGCGATGGAACAGCCGAGCGGCCCTGGAGAGCTCTCCAGCCCGCGATCGACGCCGCCGAGGCTGACGCCATCGTGGCCATCGCGGCGGGTAGCTACTCGGAGGATGTGATGATCCATGACAAGTCGGTGCGACTGTGGGGTCGCTGCCCAGAGCTCGTCGAGCTTACCGGCGACTTGTTGTGGGCTGTCGACATCCAGGACGCCAGCGGTTCGGAGCTTCACCAGCTGGCCCTGACTGGACCCGCTACGGGGCTGTTCCTTGAGGACTCGGTGGACGTGCTGATCGACCGGGTCTGGATCCACGACACCGCCGATGGGGCGGTCGTACTCATCCAGACCAATGCGCCGTGCAGTTTGCGCATTCAGGACTCACTCGTTGAAGGAGCCGCATCGGTCGGCGTCGTCATGATGGGCGGTGAGTTGACGGTGACCCATTCGGTGGTCCGAGGGAGCTTTCCCGACCTCTTCCTGCCTGGGCGAGGGATCGACATGCAGCCCAGCCTGTCGGGCGACGTCGCCACGCTTCAGTTGGTGGGCTCGGTCGTGGCGGACAATCACGAGGTAGGCATCGCCGTCTTCGGCTCGGAGCTCACCCTCACCGACTCGGTGGTTCAAGACACCCAGCCCCGTGAAGAGGACGACGGGTTCGGCGTTGGGATCCAGCTGCGGGCCTTTGGTCTACCGGCGGTGGCGACCATTGAAGGATCGACCATTCGGCGCAACCACGTCACCAGCCTGACCGTTCTCGGCTCGATCGTTACGATGCGCCTGAGCACCATCGACGACACCCGCTCGCAGCAATCGGACGCGCTCTTTGGCGATGGCATGGTCGTAGCGGGCACCCCAGTGAGCATGGCCGAGCTGTCGATCGATCGCTCTGCGATCTCCCACGCGGCCCGGGCTGGCATCGCCAACTTTTCATCGCTAGTGGCGATCAGCGGCTGTGCGCTGTCGTGCAATCCCATCGATCTGGATGGCGAAACACTCGACGGTCCATTCACCTTCGACAACGGAGGCATGAACGCCTGCTTCTGCTCCGATGACGTCCTCTTGTGCAAGGTGCTCACCAGCAATCTCCAGGCACCTGAAGGGTTGTAGGCAGCGACAGGCCGTTGCTCAGTGCTCCGAGCGCGGAGGCTGAGCGGTGGGGAACTTGGCCTCCTGGACCGTCGACTGGTACGGCCAGCCAAGGCGGTTTCATCTAGGGCCGCACTAGGGACGGCGGGCGGCGCCGCTACGACGCCCCGCGAAGAAAGGGTGCGATGCGCCTGGGGACACCGCTGCTCGTCGCGACGGCTGCGATTGCGACTGTGACGCTCGACTGTGCCAGCCTCGAGCAGGTTGTCGAGGGAGTCTCTCGGCTGGCCGCCAGTGAGGTGGGTCTCTCGCAGGTCGTGCCGATTCGGGCGGCGACGGCACTCCCTGCCTTGGCAGAGGCCACTAGTCGCGTAATGGGCTCGCCGGGGGGCGTCGCGCTGGGAGCAGGACTGGAGCCTGGCCAAGCGCCAGCGCCAGCCGACCCGCTGGCCAGCGACGCCGACTGGGGCGAGCTTCCGCCAGCGGAGACGGAGGACGAGCGGGCTAGCACCGAGCCTTCCGATGAGTCTGCCGAGGGGTCTGCCGATGACACTGATGACTCGGGGGATGGCGAGCCCGAGCGGTCGGCGACGGCCAATTCTGACGACCGGCCGGTGTTGGTCAGCGTCGCCAAGGAGACCTGGATCTTCGCCAAACCGCGCTGGCGTAGCCGTCGGCTTGGCTACCTGCGCGCCGGCTCGATCGTCAGCCGACAGCCCGAAGCGGCCACCCATCGAGGCTGCAAGCGCGGGTGGTATCAGGTCGAACCGCGGGGCTTCGTCTGTGCCGGCTCTACCGCCACCATCGATCCCAATCACCCGGTGGCCCGGCTGGCCACCAAGCGTCCTGGCAGCGAGGGCCTGCCCTATCTCTATGCGATGTCCCGCTTTCCGACGCCACCGCTCTATGGGCGGCTTCCCACGGTGGAGCAGCAGCAGAAAGCCGAGCCGAGCCGCCCTTATCTGTTGCGCAAGCACGAGCGTCTGACCAAGAACGCCGACTACGTTTCACCGCCTGAGCCGGACGCCATCCCCGAGTTGATGCAGGAAGGCAAAGTGCTGCCAGCGCTCGGTGGGGCGCGGCGCGGCGCGGCGACCGTGCTGCTTGGTCGCGCCCGCGTCCGATCTGGCTTCGCTCTGCTAGGCACCTATGACCAAGGCGGGCGCCGCTTTGGGCTGACGACCGAGATGGCGCTATTGCCGCTGGACCGGACCCGCATCGTCAAGCCCTCGTCCATGCGAGGGGTGCGCTTGAGTGACGAATTCACCTTGCCCATTGCCGTCGTGCGGTCTCGTCATGCCCGACGTTACGTCGTCGACCAGGCATCAGGCGCCCTCGCCATCAGCGGCAAGCTCGTTCGGCGGTCCGCCCTGGCCCTCACCGGTCAGACCTTGCACCGTCGTGGCGAGATCTATCTCGAGGTTGCCGACGGCAGCTGGCTGAAAGCCCGCAAGGTCGCCCGGATCGATCGCTTTCGCCAGGCACCGCGCTGGGCACGGCAAGGCAAGAAATGGGTGGACGTGTCCATCTTGCGCCAAGCGCTGGTCGCCTACGAAGGCACCGAGCCGGTCTATGCGACTCTCGTCTCTACCGGGGCGGACGGAGTGGCGCCCCACGACGACAGCCACGCGACGATCCAGGGGACGTTTCTCATCCACACCAAGCATGTGAGCGTCACCATGGATGGCGACGAGCGGGGTGACGAATTCGACCTTCGGGATGTGCCATTCGTTCAGTACTTCACCGAAGGCTATGCCCTTCATGGTGCCTATTGGCACGATGACTTTGGCACGCCTCGGAGCCACGGCTGCGTCAATCTGGCCCCGGTGGACGCGGCCTGGCTGTTTGGCTGGACCGATCCCCAGGTGCCTGCGGGCTGGCATGCCGCCTTGTCGCTCAAGCAGGGCACCCTCGTCTACGTCCACCCATGAGCGGTGCTGGTCGCTAGACGCAGCGACCATTCGTCGCTAATCCGTAAGCTCGACGCGTGACCATTCGTATTCCATCCATGGCACGTCATGCATTTGCTGGCGTCACCCTGCTCGCCCTAGGCGTTGCGAGCACCAGCTGTGACAGCATCAGGCTTCAGACCGTCGACACCCACGAGACGGTCCTGTCGCGAACCCGCGAGGTCATTCCAGGCCCCAGCGTTCGGGTGCAGACACGCTTGCGAGATACCACCCTCGTGGTGCAGACCATGCAGGGGTGCGATCTGGTCGAGCAAGAACGGGTGAGGGTCGTCGAGATTCGCGAATCGGACGAGGATCTGATCGAGGAATTCATCATCCTCGGTCTCGGCGCCATCCCGCTCGCCACAGGAATCGCGATGATCGTCGACGCCAAAGAGGTCTACCCTGACGATCGCAACTCTCGTCAGTACAACTCGGTCGGTGAGGACGGGGCCATGGTCGGCGGTGTCATCCTGACCTCGATTGGTGGCTTGCTCACCCTCATTCCGGTGGTGCAGATGTTGCGGGTCGCTGCGGCGGGGGAGGAAGCAGAGAGCGTCACCACGCGACGGGGCGAGACGGTGGAGGCCAACGTTCCTTGTGAGGAGCCGACCGGGCCCATTCGCACTTCGGTAGAGCTCAAGGTTGGGACGACCACCGCCGGGTCCTTCAGCACCGATGCCGACGGGATGTTGGAGATTGATCTGCCCCGCGCGATTCCTCGGTCTCTCGCGAACAGCCACGAGACCATCACCGTCATCGTCGCCGGTCGAGCGGTCGGCGAAATTGACATGGCATCCATTCGGGATGCTCACCTGGTTTTTGATGGCGAGCGGGAAGAGAACGTGTGGAGCCGCATCGACTTGGAGCGTTGCCGCACCGCGCCGCCAGAGGACACTCAGGCCTGCACTCCGGTGTCCGCCTTCCTCGAGATGTTTCCCGAAGGTCGCCATGCCGATGAGGCGCGTTGGTTGCTCGAGCAGCGGGCAGGCGCCGTCATCGCAACCGAGCCGCCGCTTGACGGGGTGGCCCCCAAGTCCGGGTCCGTTCCTCAAAAGACGGAGGCCCAGCCATGACCTGTGTCGTCCGCCGCCTAGCCTTGCTTGGGGTGCTCGTGGCCTTGCCTTGCGGTTTGGCCCCCGCCTGCTCCCTCCAGAACCAAGAGGGGCCTGACGTGACCTGCGCTGATCTCGAGTGCGGCCGCATCAACGCTTGCGAAGAGGGGATCATCGCTCAGTGCGTCGATGGCACTACGGTGAAGTTCCACGTGTGCCGCTCGAGCGGCGAGGACATATGCGGCGAGGATTGGCAGGTCGCCGACGAGTACCGGTGTCTCGAGTTCGAGACCGAATGTGAGGGTTGCCGACCTGAGCGGGTCGACGGCTGCGCCACCTTTCAAGACGCTGGCACCGACTGATCCTTCAGGCTGAGACCGACGAGGTAGATCTCGTAGCTCACGGCACGCACTGCTTTGGGGCGGATGGTTCGTGCGGTGGTGAAGCGTGCTCGCAGCGCGTCCCGAGCTTTGCCGAAATCGCCGCCCATGAACAGTTTGCCCACGAAGCTGCCGCCTGGCTCGAGCAGGTTGGTGGCGAGCTCGAGAGCTCTCATGAACAGCTGGTGACTACGGATCTGGTCAGTGGCCTTGTCGCCCGTAGTATTGGGCGCCATGTCGGAAAGCACCACGCTGTAAGGGGCGAGCTCGCCCATCGGGCCAGTCTCGAGCAGCGCCCCATCGAAGGCGTCTCCGATGATCACCTGGCACGTGTCGGGCAGCACTTGCTTCAAGGGCTTCAGGTCGATAGCCACCAGCTGGCCCGCAGGGCCGATGCGCTTGGCGGCATAGGCGGACCAGGAGCCTGGCGCGGCGCCCAAGTCGAGCACTCGCTGGCCCTGACGCAGCAGTCTCACGCGCTGATCAATCTGCTCCAGCTTGAAGACGCTGCGGGCCGTAAAGCCTGCAGCCCGCGCCGCCTGGGTCAAGGCGTCAGGCTTGGCGTAAGGGTTGCGACGGCGGTTGTGGTGGCGTGCCATCAGCCTCTCCAGGCCACCGGCGATGGCTCAAAGCCTCGGCTACTTCTTCGGTCGACCGCCGCTCTTCTTCACCGCACCGCAGACGCGCACGATGGCGCTAGGGGCACCAGGCACGGTGCCGTCGATAAGCAGTAGCTGCTTCTCCGGGATGATCTTGACGACCCTTTGGTTGAGCACGCTCTTGGTCTTGTTGCCGTGCTGCCCAGGCATTTTCTTACCTTTTAGGACGCGGCCCGGTGTCGTGGTCGTACCGATGGATCCGCCGTGGCGGGTCCATTCGTGGGCGCCGTGGCTCGACGTAGCGCCGGCCATGTTGTAGCGCCTCACCACGCCAGTGAAGCCTCGCCCCTTTGACTGGCTCTGCACGTCCACCAGCTGGCCTTCTTCGAAGATCTCTTCGAGCTTCACGTCTTGGCCGATCTCGAAACCAGCCGCGTGCTCTGCGGAGGTGCGCATCTCGCGGACCACGCGAGGTGGCTTCTGACCTACCTTCTCGAAGGACGTACGCAGCGCCTTGGTGGTGTGCTTTGCCTTGCGCTCGCCGATGCCCAGGATGAGCGCGTCGTAGCCGTCCCTGTCCTGGGTGCGCTTGCCAACGACGCGGCAACCGCCCTGGATCACGGTGCAGGACACCATGGTGCCGTCTTCGAGGAAGAGCTGGGTCGTGCCCAGTTTGGTGCCAATGATTCCGGGGTGCTTGTTCATCTCGATGATCCTGTCTGCGCTCTCAGGGGTCTGCGGTGATTTGGTCGGAGAGACTCGGCCAAAGCTCCTCAGCACCGTTCCGTTTCGGAGCGCACGAAACGGGGAAGCTCTCTGGGAGAGCCGCCAGGCACGCTTGGAGCGTAGGACGCTCCTTGACGGAGCGTCCAAAAGGACGGGCAGTCTAGCGCTCCGTCGTGAAATGAGAAGTTAAAAGCACGCCTGCCAGTCGGAATCGTGCTTCAGGGCCCCATCAGCCCCCTTGGGCGCTGCCGAGGAGTTGCCCCGCCCAGCGAGACGCGCAAGAATTGATGCGGTGCTTAATTTGAAGGGTTCAATTTGAACGGCTTAATTTGACGGTACCGTATTCAGCAAACCGGGTTGGGGTCGAGCCCCATTGCCCATCCTTAATAAGAGTACTTGGCCCCTCTCCATGGCCCGTGACATGCGGTGTGGAGTGCACCTCGTCGCCCAACGTGGGCAGGTGTGTTTTTAGGGGAACAATCCAACACGCGTGTTGAACCTTGGAGGACGGAATGATTAGGAATATCTACTTGGGGCTTGGTGCCACAGCGGCGCTTGCGCTGTCGATGGCCTGTACCATCACGGATGACACCTCGGCTGGTGGCGGCGGCGTCGGCGGCACGACCAGCGGAACCGGCGGCACCACCAGCGGTACGGGTGGCACCACCAGCGGCACTGGCGGCGGTGGCGGTGACGACTGCGATTCTTGCTACGATATGTTGGACGACCCCGAGGTCCTGTACGAAGACATGTGCACTGCTTCGGCGATCATCTGGGACACCCTGAGCGAGTGCGTTTGCGGCGACGGCGACGGCACCGCGGGTCTCTGTGAAGACGAATGCGCCGAGAGCTGCGGCACCGGTACCGGTGGTGGTGGCGGTGCTGGCGGCGGCGGCGGAGCCGGCGGCGGAGGCGGCATGGACTGTCAGAGCTGCATGACGACCCAGTGCTCGACGGATTACAACGCCTGCTCGAGCGACATCTAGGCGACACCCAACCCAATTGGGACAACAGGCGGCCCTGGTGCCGCCTGTTGGCTTTTTGTCGCGAAAAACGTTACGCCGAGCTGATGAAGCCCATCATCATCGGAGCCGGGCGGGGTAAGCGTCTCGAGCATCTGACCGACCAGATCCCCAAGACCATGGTGCCCATCCTCGGGCGTCCCATGCTCGAGAGCATCCTGACGGCCCTGGCGGCCGGCGGCTTCGAGCGCTCCGACACGGTCTACATCTGCGGCTACAAAGGTGAGGTCATTCGGGCGGCCTATCCCGAGCTCAGCTACGTGGAAAACGAGGATTGGGCGAACAACAACATCCTGTTGTCGCTGATGTGTGCCCGTCAGCACCTGCTCGAGGGGTTCGTATCGAGCTATGCCGACATCGTCTATCGCTCCGAGGCCATCGCTCGGCTGATGGATTCACCCCACGACATCACTTTGGTTTGTGATACCGACTGGCGCCGACGCTACCAGGACCGTAGCCAGCACCCGGAGAATGATGCCGAGAAGCTTCGGGCGGAAGGTGACCGAATCATCGAGCTGTCCCGTCATATCCCGGCCGACCAGGCGAGCGGCGAGTTCATCGGCGTCATGCGTCTGACCGCCGCCGGGGCGGCGCGTTTTGTGGACGCCTTCGATCAGGCCGCTGAGGTCTATTCGAACCAGCCCGTCTTCCGCGATGGCCGTAGTTTCCAAAAAGCCTATTTGATCGACCTGTTGCAGCACATGATCGAGTCCGGTGAGTCGCTCCACTGCCTCCCCATGCACGGCGGCTACATGGAGATCGACACCACCGAGGACGCCGCCTGCGCTGAGCGCTGGTGGGGGTAGGGTGCATGCCCAGAACAACGGAAATGAGCGTCCGGCCCCAGCGCTACCAGCTGATGGTCAGTACCGACTCGAGATCCGGTGAGGCTTCCGACGGGCTCGTCGAGGGTTCGAGGGCGTTGTCGACGTTCAAGGCCACGGCGCTGAGCACGCACTGGTCGACGGCGGTGTTGTTGCTCGTCGACTGAAGGGTCGTCCTCACGTCGCCGTCGCTGGCCTTGACCCGCACCCGAACCACACCGGAGGTGCGGAGCTCACACTGTTTGATCTGTTTTGCGACCTCAGCGAAAATGCTCTTCACCTGATCTGGCGTCGCGCCCACGACATCTTGGATGAGCACTCTGGGCGTGCCCGGCAGCTCGGCCGCGTCCGGGGCTTCGGTCGGCGGGTCTAGCGGCAAGTGACCCGACGGATCGGTGACCCCAGGGGAGGTCGGCGCCGGCGCCTCGATGGTCGGGCGTGTGGTGGTCCAAGTGCACGCGACGAAGAGCTGGGCTGCTGCTGCGAGCCCTGCGGTCACGCCCCAAGCGATTCCCTTGCTCACCGGTCCTGCTGCAGTCGGTCGAAGGCCTTCATTTCACGGTCGCCAGCGGACGACATATAGGCGAGGCCGATGCTGGTCATCATGAACACGAAAGCGGCAACGGAGGTGAGCCGGGTCATGAAATTGGCCGAGCCGCGGCCGCCGAAGACCTGCGCGGCGCCGCCGCCCAAGGCTCCACCTAACCCACCGCCCTTGGACTGCTGCAACAGCACCACCAAGATCAGAAAGAGGCACACTGTGATGTGCAGCACATTGACCATCGACTGAAGCATCTGCGGGATCCTTCGCTCAGCTCACCTGTCGGCAAGGGCCGAACAAGCTAGTCCTTTTTTTCCTGCTGCGCCAGCTTCGAGGCAACCTCGATGATCTTCCCGAAGCCGTCGGCCTTGAGCGAGGCCCCACCGATGAGCCCGCCGTCAATGTCCGCTTGGCCGAGTAGACCTTCGGCATTGGTGCCCTTCATGCTGCCGCCGTAGAGGATGCGGGTGTCGCGGCCCAGGTCGGCAGAGGCCTCCGAGAGGAGCCCGCGAATGTGGGCATGGACCTCCTGGGCGTCCTCCGGGCTGGCGACCTTGCCGGTGCCGATAGCCCAGACCGGTTCGTAGGCGACCACGCCCAACCCAGGGTTGCCACCCAGCTCGTCGAGCACCGCCTTCAGCTGGCGGGTCACCACCGCGAGGGTCTGGCCTGCTTCGCGCTCTTCCAAGAGCTCGCCGATGCAGACGATGGGTGCCAGGCCGGCACCGAAGGCGGCTGTCATCTTCTGGGCGACCAGCTCGTCCGTCTCGCCGAACAGCTGCCGCCGCTCGCTGTGCCCCAAAATGACCCAGCTTGCACCGGCCACCTTGAGCATCGAGGCGCTGACCTCGCCTGTATAGGCGCCGGCTTCCTCGAAGTGCATGTTCTGGGCGGCCACCGCCAAGTCGCTCTTGTCCTCGCTCAGCGCGTGGGAGACCGCGGCCAGGGCCGTGTAGGGCGGGGCTACCAGCACATCGACGCTGTCGTGCTCGGCTGCCACTCGGGCCACGCCGGTGGCGAGATCACAGCCATCGGCGCCGCCAGCGTTCATCTTCCAGTTGCCTGCGATCATTGGACGACGTGCAGGATTCATCTGACTACCTCCCAGCAACTAACGACGATCGTCATCAAGGGTTCTGTGACGGAGTGCTTCGATTCCCGGCAAGCGCTTGCCTTCGACGAACTGAAGCGAGGCGCCCCCGCCGGTCGAGATGTGGTCGAAGGCCGCGGCTACCTCGCTGCCTGCCTGGCGGACCGCAGCTGCGCTGTCGCCGCCGCCAACCACCGTGAAACCCGACGCCTTGCCCATCGCCAGGGCGACTTCGACCGTGCCGCGGGCGAAGGGTTCGGACTCGAACAGGCCCATCGGCCCGTTCCAGAACACGGTCTTGGCACCACTGAGCGCCTTGGCGAACCGCTCGATCGTGGC
>JAUVCD010000385.1 GCA_030590865.1 Myxococcales bacterium
CGAGTGCGAGGACTTGACCGGCAATCCCGATTGCGGAACGGACTCCGGCACAGGCGGCTCGACCAGTGGCAGCGGGAGCGGCCAAGCCGGCAGCGGCGGAGCCGACGGCGCCTAGGGAGCATCCCCCTCTGCAATGATCTGCCCTGCGGGGCTAGTGACGGCTCGTTAGGCGGCTGACCGCTGCCCAGCGAGCCACTGTACGACGAAGCGCGGCTGAGTGGAGACCCAGCCGCGCAATTTGATTTCAGCAACGCTAGGGCGGCTCCACACAGAAGGGGCAGGTCCGCCACAGGCGCGGCCGAGTAGTCACCCGGCCGCGCTGCTCAGCGTCCGCGGGCTAGGAGGGCCCGAGGCAGATGTGCTGACCTGGGTCGCAATTGCCGGCGCAGCAGTCAATGTCTTCGACGCAAGGTCCTAACAACGGAACACAGTCGTTGTAGTTCGGAGCGCAGATCCCGTCGAGACACAGCTGGCCGTCACAACAGTCAGCGTCGAAGGTGCAGGCCTCACCCAGCTGGACGCAACCGCCGCAGATGTAACCGCCCTCGCCATCAGGCAAGCACAGACCGTTACAGCACTCATCACCAAAGGTGCAGACGCCCCCGTCAGGCACACATTCGCCCGGTGTGCCCATGGTGAAGCAGCGGTGGAGGTTGAGGATGGTAGGCAAGCACAGCGCCATGCCGCCGCCAGGACCCGTGGGACAGCAGTTAGTCGCCATGCCCTCCCAACAGACCTCGCCGGGGGCTAGGCAGCCGCCTGGGTTCTCGCAACGGAGCACGCCGGTGTTCTGGTACTCACCGCACAAGCCGGAGCAACAGTTCGTGCTTTCCTGGCAGATCTCTCCAATCGGTCGGCAGCCCGAGATGAACTGACAGATGGGAGTTCCAGTGCCCGGATCAGCACATAGACCCGTGCAGCACTCGTGGTAGCCCGTACAGGGCTCGCCCACCGTCTGGCACTCGGCCATCACGGGACAGAGACCGTCGTTACATACGCCGCTACAGCAGTCGGCGTTGACGGAACAGAGGTCGCCCTCGGCGTGACAAATGGACGCGAAGGTACAGCGCATGTCGCCGTTGACGTCGTCACACGAGCCGGAGCAGCACGACGAGTCGTTGCCGCAGAGCTCGCCCATAGTGAGGCACCCTGAGCCGGTGCTCTCGCAAAGCCCCCCGTTGCAGATGTTGCTGCAACAATTCTCGTTGTCGGTGCAGTCGCCACCGATGACCTCGCAAATCCCGTCGGAGCTGCACTGGCCACCATCGCAGAAGAGGCTGCAGCACTCGGCCGAAGCTTCACAGGCCTGAGCGTCACCCAAGCAGCCGCCCAACACGCACTGAAGCGCCTCGCCGGGCACGTCCTCGCAGCGGCCCGAGCAGCACTCGGACGATGCCAGGCACTCTTCGCCGACGCTGAAACAGAGCCCTGTCTCGCCGAGACAGATTCCTTCCTCACAACGGTCCGAGCAACAGTCTTCGTTTTCGGTGCACTCCTCGCCGATGCCCAGGCAGTCGCCAACCCCGCCACCGCCGGCCGAGCCGCCGGAGCCCGCGCTGGCGCCGGTACCGCTACTGGTCGTCCCACCGCCGCCTAAGTTTGCGTCGTCGTCACCGCCGCACGAGCCTGCCACTAGCCCGATGACCAACAGCAACGCTCCAGCGGTTGCACATGTACGTGTTGCACCCATGATGTAGTCAAACCCTTCGTAAGAGGTAGTTCGTCCGCCTTGCCCCATAGACGGGGAGTGTTGGTGGGCAGGAGATAGACCGCCCACTCCATTTTCTTCAGTGCCACCGCCAGCGATCAAGGGCTCAACATTCGTCCTCCCAGGTGGCCGTCCGACCCGAGCCATTCCTACCCCTCGGTTGCTCGGCTGGCCAAAGTCGTGGGAAGATCTATGAGCCGCGGACGGGCTGGAGCGGCACTCTCACAAATACAATGGCGCGACTCACCCCGGCAGCAGCGCAGCGCGACCGCGCCGATGGCGTCAGCTCGGTGGTGCACCCGCTACCGGTAGGCCGGAGCGACGAGGAGCTCGTCGCGGGCCTTCGAGAAGGCGAGCCCTGGGCCCGCGCGGCACTGTTCGACCGCTACGGGCCAGCCGCCCAGCGGGTGCTACGCCGCTTGCTGGGACCGGAGGCAAACGCTGAGCTCGCCGATCTGGTGCAGGACGTCTTCGTCCAGGCCTTGTCCTCCTTGGACCGGCTGCGCGATGCCCAGGCCTTGTCGGGCTGGATGCGAACCATCGCGACCCGCACCGCCTATCGGGCCATCCGCCGCTATCGAACCCGCCGCTGGCTCCGCTTCTGGGATCCGAGCGAGCTACCGGAAATTCACGCCGACGGCATCAAGCCCGAGCTGACCGAGGCCTATGCCCGTACCTATCAGCTACTGCAACGCATGCCGGCGATGGAGCGTGTCGCTTTCGTCTTGCGGCACGTCGAGAAGGCGGAGCTGAAAGAGATCGCCGAGGCCTGCGGCGTGTCGCTAGCCACCATCAAGCGCCGCCTGGCGCGGGCCCAGCAGCGTTTTGCCCGGGCGGCCGCCCAGGACCCAGTGCTCTGCAGCTGGCTGCAGGAGGGGGGCCGATGGACGAGCTGACGCGGAGGCTCGACCGGCTAGGTGATGTGGTTGCCGAGGTAGGCGACCGCACGGCCCCGGCAGGCGCCTTGGCCCAGGCGCGGCGCCACTTGCTCGCCCCAGCCCCGCCGCGGTCACGGCATCGCCGACCACGAGCACTCTATGGGCTCGCGGCTGCAGCGCTGGTCGCCGCGGTCCTGGCGGTAGTCTTCGTCTCCCGCCACCGACCGATGACGTCTTTCGAGGTTGGCGCGCCCCCGGTGGCCGGAGCGGTAGGCGACTGGGTCGCCGCCGATGAGCAGCCGGTGCCCCTGCAATTCTCTGACGGCAGCGCCTTCGAGCTCAGTCCAGGAACGCGGTTGCGGGTGGCTGAAACAGCTGCTGACGGAGCAGCGCTGGTCATCGAGAAGGGCTCGGTACACGCGACCATCCGCCACCTGGGACCCGACACCCGCTGGACCTTGCGCGCCGGGCCGTTCACGCTGCAGGTCATCGGCACGTCCTTCGACGTGAGCTGGGTGCCGGGTAGCGAAACCCTGCAACTGCTAGTGAAAGACGGCGCCGTGGCGGTCAGTGGTCCCTTGCTTCCAGCGAACCGCAAAGTCGCCGCTGGGGAACGGTTGATCGTCTCGGTGGGGCAGGGTCGGATGGACCTGAGCGCAGCCGATTCGTTGGCCACCACCCCTTTGACCTCGTCGCCATCAGCTGGGTCGCCCTCTGATGGCCCAAACGCCGCCGCAGCGCCGGCACCTTGCGTCGCTCCCGCACCGGAAGATGCTGAGGCGCCTGGGCCTGGATCCGGTGGCGGCTCGACCGCAGCGGGGTCCGAGGGCGACGCCGGACCGACGAGCAGCTCGGCGTGGCAAGCCCTGGCAGCCAAGCGAAAATACCGAGACGCCATGACCGAGGTGGAGCGACTCGGCTTCGAACGTGAGCTCAGTCGCAGCTCGGCGGCCGGTCTAAAGGCCCTGGCAGACACGGCCCGGTTTGCCGGCCAGCCGGCTCGAGCGCAGCAGGCCCTACTGTCGTTGCGCAAACGCTTCGGTGCCGGTGGCACCAGCGCTTTCTTGCTCGGCCGCATTGCCGCCGACCAGCTCTCCTCCTCAGGCGAGGCCGTGCGGTGGTTCGAGACCTATCTGAGAGAAGCGCCGAAGGGTCCGCTCGCCGAGCAGGCACTGGGGCGGATCCTGGACATCCAGCGACATGGTTCGCCCGAGGCCGCCAAGCAGGCAGCCCAGCGCTACCTGGCCCGTTATCCAAACGGCGCCTATGCTGCGTTGGCCCGGAGCGTGCTGACACCTTGATCCGCCTCTGTTGTGCGCTGTTCATCACGGTAGCGAGCCTCGCGTTCGTGCTGGTCGCCGCTGCCCATTCCCAGGGCCCCAAAGTAGTGCTCATCGGGCCTTCGTCGGACCAGGCCACCGTGGCGCGGGTGCGTGACGAACTGCGGCTGCTGAGGTTTCAGGTCGATGTGCTGGTCGTGACCGGGCCCCCAGCCGATCTCGCGACGATTGGACAGCGGCACCAGGCCGCCGCAGTGGCCCGGGTAGAAGAGTGGCCACCGGAGATCGTCATCTGGGTCAACCCGGCACAGCAGCTGGGACCCGGAGAGGCCGGCAGCCGGACGGGCACGGACCCTCAAGCTGGAAAGGAGCTGCAGGTGAGTGATTCGCTCACCGAGCCAGCCGAGCCAGAGCTGCTGGCGGTGAGGGCCGTCGAGCTATTGCGGGGCGCACTGCTACCGGTGCCCCAGCCCGCGGCCCAACCTCCCACGGCCGAGTCTGGGCAGGCACCGGAGCCGGCGCCACCAAGCCTCCCTGTGAACCCCCGCCCGGTTGGCGAGGAGGACTCGCAGAACGCTGGGGATTCTGCCGACGACTCGGCAACGTCCTTCTTCCTCGGACCAGGTCTGTTGGTCGGCCCCGGCGGCGTGCCTGTCACCCCTCAGCTACTCGTGGGGGGCCACTATCGGGCGGTGTGGAGGCTGGGTGTGGACGCCCGGCTGGTGATCCCCACCACCGCTGGGCGGGTCTCAGCACCCGAGGGCTCGATGGAGCTGCGAACCCTAATCATGGGTGCGGCGGCTACCCTGCAGCTCACCGAGCCCGGCTCGACCTGGACGGCATTGACCGGACTGGGCTTGGGGGCAGCGCACCTGTGGTTCGCCGGAGATGCCTTGGCGCCCACAACCGCCGCAGAGGGCAGCACCTGGGCCGCCACCCCCTTTGCCGAGCTGGCGGCAAGCTATCGACTCCATCCGATGCTGGCCCTGCGCGGTGACGCTCTGGCGACCCTCCTGCGTCCCGAGCCGATCCTCCGAATCGCTGGACGGGAGGTCGCCTCCTTCGGTCAGCCCGCCTTGGTACTGGCTGTCGCCATCGAGGTGCGGCCATGATGCTCCGCAACCAGGCCTCGACGGCACCGGGCAGGAGGACACCTCGACCGTCGCGGCTCAGCCGCTGGCTCGCGCTCACGATCCTCGCCGTCGCCGCCGTCGCGCTAGCCCTGGCCTGCAACCCCTCCTACCTCGACGGGGTCATCGCCTCAGATGCCGGACCGATCGACCACACCCCCTGTGCCCCGGGACAGATCCGCTGTGCCGGAAGCTGCACGACGCCAACCGAAGATCCCAACAACTGCGGGGCATGCAATCTGTCTTGCACAGCGGACCAGGTCTGCTCGCTCGGTAGCTGCACCAGCCAGTGCGCCCCAGGGCTGACCGATTGTGCTCGCGCCTGCGTACACTTGCCGTCAGCGCCGGACCACTGCGGCAGCTGTGACCACGCCTGTTGGGAGAACCAGCAATGCGTCGAAGGGGTCTGCGCCTGTCCGCCACCGCTGGAGCTCTGCCAGGCGGACTGCGTGACACTGGCCAACGATCCGGCTCATTGCGGAGCCTGCGAGTCCCCTTGCTCGACCGAGCTGGTGTGCAGCGGTGGGGCCTGCACGGAGACCTGCCCGACCGGCCAAACCAGCTGCGACGGCGCCTGCGTCGACCTGCAGACCGATGAGGCCCACTGCGGCGCTTGTAGCAGCCTATGTGCCGGCGGCACCCTCTGTATCCAGGGAAGCTGCGTATGCCCCATCGGCCTGGGCAAGTGCGACGGCAGCTGCACTGATTTCGACGTAGATCCCTTCCACTGCGGTGCCTGTGACTACCCCTGCCCTGCCACCACGCTCTGCGACGTGGGCACCTGTGTGGCCGAGTGCCACCCAGGCACCGAGCCCTGTGGCAGCACCTGTGCAGACTTGCTCAGCAGCAGCAACCATTGCGGCAGCTGCGGGGCCGCCTGCACCGGCGGTCGAGTCTGCGTCGGCGGCAGTTGCGAGTGCCCTGGACAGACCACCCTGTGCAGTGGCTTCTGCGTCGACACTCAATCCAACCATACCCACTGCGGGGACTGCGACAGCCCCTGTCCCTTGGATCAATTCTGTGCTGCCGGTCAGTGCGTGGTCAGCTGCCCGCCCGAGCAGACCGACTGTGACGGTGCCTGCGTCTCGACCTGTTGTGACAATCTGCACTGCGGCAGCTGCGGGCTGGCCTGTCCTGGCGACAGCACCTGCCACGGCGGAGTCTGTGTCTGCGAGGCTGGCGAGCTGCTCTGTAGTGGCATCTGCATCAACGTCTCGTCGAGCAACACCCATTGCGGCGACTGCAACAACCCCTGTTCTGGCGGCACTTTTTGTTACGGCGGCAACTGCGTGTGCCCCGGCAGCCTGAGCAACTGCGACGGGCTCTGCGTCGATACCAGCACGAGCAACCAGCACTGTGGTGAGTGCAACCTGGCCTGCCACGGAGGCGCATCCTGCGAGGCCGGCGCTTGCATATGTCCGGGCCAAGGGACCTACTGCGCCGAGAGCTGCGTCAATACGGACGGCAATCACCAGCACTGCGGACACTGCTACGTCGAGTGTCAGCCTGGACAGCAATGCATCAACGGCCTGTGCGTGTGAGCCCCCTCCGGTCGATGAGCAGCAGCTCGTCGTCACACCCTCCGAGTCACTCAGCGGCGGGCGGGACAGCGACGGGCGGGACAGCAGAGCGGCGCTAGACAGGCCGCGCGCCGTCGCTTAAGCGTTGGCGATGGCGGTTAAGGCCTCGACCACTCCCTTCAATCCCGTTGCGCTGGTGGCGCGCAGGCTCGGCCTGGACGAGTCAGCGGTCGGCGCCGTGGTGAGGCTGCTCGACGAAAAAGCGACCGTCCCCTTCATTGCCCGCTATCGCAAAGAGGCAACGGGCGGTCTGGATGAGGTCCAGATCCGGCAGGTACTCGAGGGGCGCGACACCCTGAAGCAGCTGGAGGACCGTCGGCGCACGGTGCTGGGCGAGATCGAGCGACAGGGCAAGCTCGACGACGCGCTCCGCCGCCAGATCTTGGCCGTCCAGGACAAGGCGGAGCTGGAGGATCTCTACGCGCCCTACAAGCCGAAGCGGCGGACGAAAGGCACCATGGCCAAGGAGCGCGGGCTCCAGCCGCTGGCCGATCTAATCTGGTCTCAGCCGCCCAGCGGGTCGCCCAAGGGCGAGGCCCAGCGCTACCTCGACCCGACCAAGGATGTCAGCAACGTCGACGAGGCGCTCGCCGGCGCCAGGGACATCTGCGCGGAGCGAGTAGCAGACCACACCGCCGTCCGCAGGCTGGTGCGGGACACCTTCGGGCGCGACGCCTTCATCAACGTCAAGAAACACAAGAAGCACCGCAACGAGCGCACCAAGTTCGACGACTACGACGGCTACAGCGAACCGACCCGCCGACTGGCATCCCATCGCTATCTCGCCATCCGTCGGGGCGAGACCGAGGGGGTGCTCCGGGTCTCGGTCAGCATCGAGGATGACACCCCGCTGGGCACCCAGGTGGAACGGATCGTCGGGGTGGCCCCCCGCTCCCCCTGGGCCGCCGAGCTCGGACTGGCCGTCGCCGATGGGCTGCGGCGCCTCGGCTCACCCCGGGCCGCCGCGGATCTGAGCGCCGAGCTCAAGCAAGCAGCGGACCACGACGCGGTGGAGGTATTCGCTCGCAACCTCAAAGAGCTGCTGCTGGCGGCCCCTTTTGGTGGCCAACCCGTGGTGGCCATTGATCCAGGCCAGCGCACCGGCTGCAAATGCGTGGCGCTGAGCGGCACGGGCAAGCTGCTCGCCAATGACACGATTCACTTGGTGCACGGCGAGGCTGCGCTGGCCCGCGCCCGTGACCAACTGGTGAAGCTCTGCCACCAACATCCCCCGGTCGCCATAGCGGTCGGTAACGGCACTCACGGCCGGGAGACCGAGGCATTCGTCCGCGACGTGCTGCGAGACGCTGATCTGGCACAGGTCGTCGTGGTCAGCGTCAACGAGGCCGGGGCCAGCATCTACTCAGCCAGCGAGGTGGCCCGCGCCGAGCTACCGGATCACGACGTGACGGTGCGCGGGGCGGTGAGCATCGGGCGACGGTTGCAGGATCCACTGGCCGAGCTGGTCAAGATCGATCCCCAAAGCATCGGTGTCGGCCAGTACCAGCACGACGTAAATCAGAGCCTGCTCGGCCGTAAGCTGGACGATTTGGTCGAAGATTGCGTCAACGCAGTCGGCGTGGAGCTCAACACCGCAAGCCCATCACTACTGGCGCGGGTCGCAGGCCTGGGACCGACCCTGGGCCAGCGTATCGTCGCTCATCGGGATGAGCATGGCCGGTTCCGCAACCGCCGCGGGTTGCTCGACGTTGCCGGCTTGGGTCCCAAGACCTTCGAGCAGGCCGCCGGCTTCTTGCGTATCCGCGGCGGCCCCCAACCCTTGGACGCCAGCGCCGTCCATCCGGAGCGCTACCGGCTGGTCGAGCGCATGGCCACCGATCTGGGCGTGCCGGTCGCGAGCTTGATTGGTGATCGTCCAGCCATCGAGACGATCGACAAGGGACGCTACACCAGCGACGACGTCGGCGACTTCACGCTAGACGACATCCTGGCCGAGCTGGTCAAGCCAGGCCGCGACCCACGGAAGAGCTTCGAGCCACCGAAGTTCCGCGACGACGTGCGCAAGCTCGAGGATCTCGAGGTGGGCATGGTGCTCGAGGGCGTCGCCACCAACGTCACTGCCTTCGGCGCTTTCGTCGATGTCGGTGTGCACCAAGACGGGCTGGTCCACATCTCCGAGCTAGCCAACCATTTCGTCAAGAACCCCAGCGACGTCGTCAAGGTCGGTGACAAGCTCCAGGTGCGGGTGCTCGCCGTCGATCTGGAACGCAAACGCATCAGTCTGAGCGCCAAACAAGGCGGGCAGCGAGACGCCGGCAGTCGGCGCGATCACGCACCACGGCGGACAGATGACAGGCGTCCCGCCCAGGCTGCTGGCCGCAAAGCCCAGCAGCCCACCCGCCAACAGCAACCGGGCGACAAGCCGCTAGACCACAACCCCTTCGCCCGGCATTTCCGGAAGTAGCGACGG
>JAUVCD010000218.1 GCA_030590865.1 Myxococcales bacterium
CGGCAGGCTCATCAAGAAGGCGTCGGCCGAGAACGTCGAGTGCACGTGTAGGTCACCGAAAAGGATCTGGCGCGCCGGATCGCGCTCCTGTCGGCCCGCTGCCTCACGAGCAACCTGCAGGCGGGTCAGCCGCGCCAGCACCTGATCGGCCGGCACCGGCGTCTGGCTGACCACGCCCCGCCCCTCGAGCTTGCCGCCCCCGTAGACGACGTAGCCTGCCACCAGGACCACGAGCACCACGGCCGCGGCAGCAAGCGCCACCTTCTTCCATTTGGACATGTCAGAGCATTTCCCCTGCCGCGATGGTGGCGCAAGGGTAAGCGCTCGATGGCCTTGCCTAGAGCGGCAATCAGTGATCGTCCATCGGCTTGCCCCACACGGGGTAGTGTCGATAACGACCCGACATGTGGCTCACCACCGAGCTCAACGCGACCACGAAAAAGAGCAGCCCCAGACGGGCGCTGACGAACCAGACCGCCAAAGCGAGCAGCGCCAGCTTGACCAACATGGCCATGCCGTGAACCAGACGTAGGTAAGGGTCGGTCCCCAGTAGATCGCTGGTCATCAGCGCCATACCGCTGAGCACCACGCCGCCGACCCAAACGCCGAGCTGGTCCGCTGAGGCACCGAACGTCACCCCCCCCACCACCACAGCGAGGGTGGCAATGTGGATCGTTCGACAGGCGATGCGGAACCAACGCAACCAGCTGATCTCTCCTTTGGCCATCGCGGAGAGGATGCCACGGTCTTCCCTGCAAGGGTGACTCAGAAACGAGCAAAGGTCCCGGCGCTGCACCTTTGCGCCCTAGAGCTGCCGGACTAGGGTGATCGGCACGATCTCCAATTCGGCGGGATCGCTGGGCGCCCCTCGGCGAGCGCCCCTCGGCGGGCGACACCCTGCGGCCCGGTGAAACCAAGCAAACTGATGAGCCTCCGGACTATCCTGGTTGCGACCGACTTCTCCGACGGAGCGGCACCAGCAGTCGCCCGGGGTCTGGCGGTGGCGCGCTGGGTGAGTGCCAGGGTGGTCGTGCTGCACGTCTGCGCCGTGGTTCGGCCATTCCCGATCACCACGCCAGAGACCCATCCAGGGGTCATGGAGCTGGCCAAGCTGGCCAAGGCGCACCGAGAGCAGAGTGCCAAACGACTCGAAGAGCTGCTCGAGGAGCTGGGCCAGGAGGCGGTTGAGACGACCGGCAAACTGCTGACGGGGTCACCTGCTGAAGCCATCGCCGAGGCTGCCAAGACGCTTCATGCTGATTTGGTGGTGACCGGCTCTCGAGGCCTGTCCAAGTCTGGGATCTTCGTCATGGGAAGCGTGGCCGAGGGCATTGCACAACGGGCTGAGACCAACGTCTTGATCGCCCGAGGCAAAGCGAAGCGGCAACTGAAGCGCGGGGGGTTCCAGAAAATCCTGGTCGCCACCGACCTCACCCGAGCGTCCAAGGCGACCTTGCCGCTTGCCATGCTGCTCGCCGGCCCGGACGCGGATGTCGAGGTGCTGCACGTCATCGAGCGCGGCGACCCGTTTTCAGGTCATGAGGGCACCCTTGGCGCGGCAGCGGTCGACTTCAAGATGCTGTGGCGGGCTGCGGTGCAAGAGGCGCAGCGAGAGATCGACTTGTTGGTCGATCGTCACGACAACGCTAGCGCCACGGTGAGCCATCACGTGCTCGAGGGGAATGCCGCTCAGGACATCCTGACGCGAGCCGAAAAGGGGGGGCACGATCTGGTGGTCGTCGGCAAGAGATCGGACCGCCCAGCACTGGTCACCAGCGTAGCGGAGCGCGTCCTTCGACACGCCTCGTGCACCGTATTGGTCGCCAAAGCAATGCCTTCGCCGTTCACCGCCGTCTGAAGCTGCCAGTGGGACTGCTTGGGGGCCCCAAGAGATCTGCTGACGGCCCGGCGGGGTGCCTCAGTGGCTTGGAGATGCCTTGGGGTCAGGGCCGCGATAGTCCGCGACGCCGGCCTCCCGGGCAGCCCAGGCCATCGATCGGTCGGCAACCGCCGCGAGCTGTCGTGGACCGATCACGATGAGTCCGATGGCGCCGGTGCCGGCAATGGCCGTCACGGCACGCTGACCCGCTTGCTCCGGCGTCAGCCCCTCGGTGAGCCAACGGTGCACGCTACGGCTCAGATTGTGCTCGATGATGCGCTCACCGGTGCCGGTTGCCGCCGTCGCTCCCTGGGGTCCGGCGTAGAGCCCTGCACCGAACACCGGCACGTCTCCCACCCGACCCCGCAAGGTGATGGAGGTACCACCGGTCGACAAGGCCACCGCAAAGCGACCGTCGGCAGAGCGGACGGCAACGCCTACTGTGTCGGTCCCCGCCGCCGTTTCGTCCAGCCCGGCCTGGGCTAGCGTCCGCTCGAAATTCCAACGAGCCCGCCAGTCGAAGTCATGCCAGCGCTTCGGCAGCGTGGGATCCGCCGCTCGCAGCCGAGCTTGAATCTCCTTGGTGGCAGCGCGCATCTGCTCGGTCGCCGGATCGTAGCGCGCCATTCCTAGGGTCCGAGCAAAAGCGGTGGCGCCGTCGCCAGCCAACAACAAATGGGGCGTATCGATGACCCCGCGAGCCACCTTGACCGGGTTCTTCACCTGCTCGATGACCGCCACCGCGCCGAATTGGCCTGCTGACGTCATCACCGCGGCGTCCATCTGCACCGTCTCACCGTCGAGCCGCACCCGCGATCCAGTGCCGGCATTGAACCGGGGGTCATCCTCCATAACCGCCACACCAGCCACCACGGCATCGAGGGGGTCACCGGCTTGCTCGAGCGCTGCCAAGGCCGCGTCGACCGCCCTACGGCACCCGTCGGAGCGGTCAGGCGGCGATCCGACCCCACCATGGGCGATCGCTGCCGCCTTCCAAGGGGTGGGCGGCAGCAATGGCCGGTTGCTGCTCGTCGCCGAGGCTGCGCTGGGTGCGGCGCTCAGCAACCCAGTGGGGACCTGCTGTTGCTGGGGTTGGCGGCCATCGCAAGCCACCAGCATGGCCGCACCGAGCACACCGGAGCTCACGGTCCTCGCGATAGATGAGCAAACCATCCGTCCCTCCTACACCTGGTCCACGCTAGCGTGGTTAGACCGGCGACCGTCAAGCTCCAGCGTCTAGACCCTGTCAGGCCGCACAGCAGGTGACCGTCCGGCGAGGCTGCCAGCGAGAGGAACGGTCACAGCGTGACCGTGATCGAGTAGCATTGGGTGCATGCGTGTTTGGTTGCTGCTGATTCTGCCCTTAGCGGCGCTTGCGTGTTCAAGCACCGATACGGACGGCGAGTCAAACGGCGCCGGGGGGTTGATCAACGGCGGCGGCGGCAGTGGGGCCTGGACCACCTCGACGTCCAGCAGCTCGTCCTCGTCGTCGTCATCCAGCTCGACCGGAACCGGTGGGAGCAGCGCCAGCGGTGAGGGTGGCGCCTGCGTCGACATCGGCCTTGGCGAGTCGAACCAAACCGAGGACACGGCCTTCAAGCTCAAGACCGAGGCCATCAGCGACTGCGACGGCAGCGGAGATTCGGTCAGCGGCACCATCGCCGGTGCTCAGGACATCGACTGGTTCTACTACGAGGGCAACGACCAGATGGGCTGCGTCGTCAATCCCACCCGAGACTTGAGCTCCACGTTCAGCGGGTTGCGGCTGTGCGTGTTCTTCCAGTGCCTCAATGGCACCGCCACGCTGACCTGTCCGTCATCAACCACCGATGCGACCAGCCCACACAACCGCATCGGCTGCTGCGGGACCGCCGGATTCGAGGTCGACGATCTCGAATGTTCAGGGACCTGGGACGAGCACGTCTATGTCTACATGCGGGTCGACGATCCTGCCGCCACCGCAGAGACCTGTAGCGACTACGTGCTGAGCTACCACTACTGAGCTCTTGCTGGGTGGCACAGCTGGCGGGACGACGAGGTTTCAACAACCACCTGAGGGCGGGGCGGGTCCAGGTCTTGCGCCGGGGACTAGATGAGGCGATAAACTCCGCTCTCGATCGCTCCCCAACCCCAGCCGAGGTCCCTCCATGTCCAAGCCCACGCCCGAGGCCATGCACCAAGCCGTCGTCGATGGTGACATTGAAAAAGCCCGCGAGTTGGCCCAGGCAGCCGTAGACAGCGGCGCCGACTTGCTCGACGCCGTGGAAAGTGGCTTCGCCGCCGGCATCCGCAAGGTGGGCGAGCTGTGGGACGAGGGCGAGTACTTCTTGCCTGAGCTCATCCAGGGCGCCGAAGCCATGAAGGCGGCGATGGGAGTGATCAACCCCGCCCTGGCCGCCACCAAGGGTGCCGTTGAGCCCAAGGGTCGCGTGGTCATCGGGACCGTGAAAGGGGATCTCCACGACATCGGCAAGACCCTGGTGGGAACCTTGCTCGAGGCCAATGGCTTCGAGGTCCACGACCTGGGGGCCGACGTATCGGTCGAGGACTTCATGGCCAAGGCTGATGAGGTGAACGCCAACATCGTGGCCGCCTCAGCCTTGCTGACCACCACCATGAGCGTCCAGAAGGCGCTGGTAGAGGCAGTGAAGGCGGGGCCTGGCGACAAAATCATCGTGATGATCGGCGGATCGCCGACCACCGCAGGATGGGCCGAGGACATTGGGGCTGCCTTTGCCGAGAATGCCCAGCGCGCCGTGGCGGTTGCTGGAGAGCTGGTATCGTGAGCGCTCTGGCGGCTCGGCTCGCCAGCGGCCCGCCGCTCTTGCTCGACGGGGGATTGGGATCGCTGCTGCTCGCCCGGGGGCTCGAACCGGGCAGCGCGCCTGAGCTGTGGAACCTCGAGCGGAGTAGTGACCTCGTCGAAATCCACAGCGCCTATGTGGCGGCAGGCAGCGAGGCAGTCCACACCAATTCTTTTGGAGGCAATCCCATCCGGCTCGCCCAGTTCAACCTGGCAGACCGTTGTGAGGAGGTGAACCAAGCCGCCGTGGAGCTGGCCCGTAAGGCGCAGCCATCCTTCGTGCTCGGTGACGTCGGTCCCTCGGGGCAGTACTTGCCGCCGGTAGGCACGGCCGAGGAGGACCAGTGGCGAGAAGCCTTCTTGGTCCAGGGGCGTGCCTTGGCAGCCGCCGGGGTCGACGGGTTTCACATCGAAACCATGAGCGATCTGCGAGAAGCCCAAGTGGCATTGACTGCGCTGCAACAGGTCGCCCCCGAGCTTCCGGTGATGGTCTCGCTGACCTTCGACCGTAAGAAGCGTGGCTTCTTCACGGTCATGGGAAACAAGCTGGTCGAGAGTTTGGTGGCCTTGGCCAAGCAAGGGGCAACCGCCGTCGGTGCGAATTGTTCCATCACCAGCGGCGACATGACGGCCCTGGCCGACGAGGCGCTGGCCGGAGTGGCGAGCAGCGGGGTGCAGGTGCCCTTGGTCATGCAGCCCAATGCCGGACAGCCGCGAGTCACCACTCGAGGGGTGAGCTACGACCAACCAGCCGCAGACTTCGCCAATGACGTAGCCAGCATGGCACAGGCCGGCGTGGGCGCCGTGGGGGGCTGTTGCGGCACCGATCCGGAGAGCATCGCGGCGCTCCGTGAGCGCCTGCAGAGCGAGTAATGCCGTGAGCGCTCGGGGCCCCATCGTCTCCTTATCGGTTCGCATCGCTCGCGACGAGCTGCTGCATTTCCTCGAGTACCCGCCAGGGCATCAGCCGCCGGCGCGGATCGACAAGCTCGCCATCCAGGTGCTGTCCGAAGCCCGCCAACTGGTTGACGCCCGGGGCTCTTTCTTAGAGCTACCGGTCGCCCAAGCCGAGGAGATCGGACTCGAGCCAATCGACGCTGAAGGGTTAGTGATCGGCCTGGTGACCGCTGGTGTGGCGATCGAGTCCCGGGCCCATGAGCTGGTGAGTGGCGGCGAGCTCACCCGTGGTCTGATCATGGATGCGGCGGGCAGCGCGGCAGCAGAAGAGGCCGCCGATCGGCTGAGCGCCCACATCGTCGGTGAAGGTGACGATAGCAAAGCCGAGGCGGTGTCGTGCCGGCTCAGCCCTGGTTATGGCCGCTGGCAGCTCGAGTCTCAACGGGTGCTGTTCAAACTGTTGCCCCATGCCGAGGTTGGGGTGGTGCTCAACGAGAGCTGTTTGATGGTGCCCCGCAAGAGCATCTCCTTCGCGATGTGGCTCGGCCCTCAGGGAGCCATTGGGACCGGCGTGGCAGGCTGCGAAGGCTGCGCCCATCCTCATTGTCGCTATCGACGTAAGGCGCGGCGGGATCTCGAATCACCTGCAACGTCGAAACCAACTGGCCAGACTTCTGGGGGCCGAAACGCCTCATCGTCCACTCACTAGCAGAACCGAACGGAGCGTTGCCCATGACCACCGCGATTCGTCCCACCCTCCGCCTGCTGGCCCCAGCAGACGTTGAGCAAATCGTCGACGAGGCTTGTCGAACCCTCGACAGCGCCGGCGTGCTCGTCGAAAACGAGCAAGCTCGAGGGCTGCTGGTCGCAGCAGGTGCCACTGAGCACGACGGCCGTTTCCGGCTCAGCGAAAAACTGGTGCGCGACGCGGTGGCCTCAGCGCCAGCTCAGATCAAGATCTACGACCGGGCCGGCGAGTTGGCCATGGACCTAGGGGACGATCGAGTCCACTTCGACCCGGGCTCAGCGGCCATTCACGTCTTCGACATTGAAGAGAACCGCCGCCGCGAGGTCACCACGGCCGATGCGGTGGACCTGGCCCGCCTCGTGGACGCCCTGCCCCATTACGCCGCTCAGGCGACCGCCCTGGCACCGGCCGATGTCCCAAAGGAGATCGGCGATCGCTATCGCCTCTTTTTAGTGCTCCGCCACGCCTGCAAGCCAATCATCACCGGCACCTTCGCCAAAGACGGTTTCGAGCCGATGAAGGCCATGTTGGCAGCCGTCCGGGGGGGCGAACAGGCCCTGCGCGACAAGCCCCTGGCCATCTTCGACTGCTGCCCGAGCCCACCGCTCAAATGGAGCGATCTGACCTGCCAGGCACTCATCGACTGCGCCCACGCGGGCATCCCTGCCGAGCTGGTCAGCATGCCCCTAACCGGCGCCACCTCACCGGTCACCTTGCGCGAGGCGGTGGTGCAACACTGCGCCGAGAACATGTCGGGGGTGGCCATTCATCAGCTCGCCCAAAAGGGCGCGCCCATTATCTACGGCGGCTCACCGGCAGCCTTTGACATGCGCCGCGGCACCACCCCCATGGGTGCAGTCGAGACCATGATGATTGACTCGGGCTACGCTCAGGTGGGCAAGCATCTGGGGCTGCCGACCCACGCCTATATGGGTCTGAGTGACGCCAAGTGTCCGGACTATCAGGCGGGCATGGAGTCGGGCATCGGTGCGGTGCTCGCCGCCTTGAGCGGAATCAACGTGGTGTCCGGCGGTGGCATGCTCGACTTCGAGATGTGCCAATCATTGGAGAAGATTCTGCTCGACCATGACGCCCTGGGCATGGCGCACCGTTTGATCAACGGCATCGAAAAGCGGGAAGGCGACGCGGTGGCGCTATTGGGCGAGTTGGTCACCATGAGCTCGTTCCTCTCTCACAGCCACACCCGCAAGAACTGGCGCAAAGAGCTGACCATTGCCTCCGAGGTGATCGATCGGGACACCTATGGAGACTGGGAGGCCAAGGGAGCCCAGTGGGCCCATCAGCGGGCGACGGCGGAGGTGCAGCGGCAGCTCGAGAAGCTCGCGCCGCCGCCCCTGGATGCCGACATCGACGCGGGGCTCTGCGAAATCATGTTCGCCGAGGCCAAGCGCTTCGGGCTCGAGGCCTTGCCGGAGAGCTGATCTCAGATGCCAACGTCGTAGCCCCGCCAGGTGCCGTTGTTGTCGTCCACGACCCAGGCTTTGCCCTGGGCGTAGCTGATGCTGAAGTGGGAGTCGAAGGTGATGCCGGCACCGGTGAGGTTGGTGGTGTCGATGCGGGCACCCTGACTGTCCCAAGCGGACAGGACGCCATTGGAATAGGTCAGGTAGTAGCCACTCGCCCAGGCCACGCCACGGTTGTTCGGGTAGCTGCTCTCGCTGTTCAGCGTGCCGTAGCCGACCAGGGTCACGCTCGAGAGAGCCGAGCCGTTGGCTGCCCAGCGATACACGGTGCCGCCTTCCATGCCGACGTACTCGTTGTTGTCGCTGTCCCAAACCAAGGCCGCCTGGCCGTTGAGCGAGCCGGTCAAGCTGATGTCGTTGGTGAAGACGCCCGGCGAAGTCTGCAGCTGGAGCTGCAAGGTGCTGAAGGGTCGCGCAAAGAGAGCACTGGTGCCGTCGCCTTTGGTGAACACGCTGCGAAAGTCGATGCCCGCCTGGTAGGTGCTCACGAAGGTGCCGGCACCGGTGTATTGGGCGAGAACGTTGCCGCCCGACGTACCAACGTTGCCGGTCCAGAAGCTGACGCCATCCCAAGCGAGACCGCAGGGGCGGCTGGCCAGCGGAGAGTTGGCGAAGGTGAGCACCGCGGCGTAGGACGGCTGATTGAAGGGCATCACGCAGTCAACGTCGGTGCTCTGGGTGCACCCTGAAGGACAACAGCTATCGTTGTTGATGCACTGTGTGATCGCCGTGCCGCCGCCGCAGTTGCCGCTGGTGCAGATTTCGCCGGTGGTGCACGAGTTCAGGTCGTCACAGGGATCGCCGTTGTTGACCGCCTGGGTGGTGCACTGTCCGTTGTTCACGTCGCACAGGCCTGTCACGCAACCTTGGGTGAGATACGAGCAGTCCATCGCTGTGCCGCTTTGGCACACGCCAGAAACGCAGGTCTTGTTGACGGTGCAGAGATCGTTGGGATCGGCGCAGGCGCCCCCCTCGTTGCCCACCACCGGCTCGCACTGACCGTTCTGCGGGTTGCACTCCGAGACATGGCAGTCGTCGGGCACCTGCCCGAAAAAGCAGTCCTTGGTGGTGCCCACACAGGTCCCGTTGGTACAGGTGCCGTTTTCGAGGCACAGGTCGTTGGGATCGACGCAGGGATCACCGTTCAGACCGGCCGTGGTCGCGCAGGTCTGACTGTCTTCATCGCAAGCGATGGTTTCGCAAGCCGCCGGCGCGATGCCGCAGTCGTTCTGCGGCCCTGGCTCGCAAAGGCCGGTTTGGCAGGTGTCGTTAGCGGTGCAGAACAGCCCGTCTTCACAGCTGGTCCCGTCGTCGGAAGCCACCACTTCGCACTGCCCGGTCTGCTCGTTGCACTGGGCAAACTGACAGGCCGGCGCTTGGATCTGGCTACAATCAACCGCGCAAGGAGAGCTGCCGCCGACGCCGCCGACGCCCCCGCCGCTCGAGGTGCTGCCGCCAACGCCACCACCGCTCGAGGTGGTGCCACCCTCGCCCGAGCTGGTATCGCCACCTGAGCCGGTGGCGTTGCCGCTTGCACAACCCAGCGCTCCCAAAGCCGCCACCAAGGCAGCGGCCCATACCATCGTCTGCCAAGCATCTCTCATGCCGGGAATATATCGAACCGGCTGGGGTTGCGCATCCGTGATGTCTGCTGGTTCGCAGCGGCGCCGAAGCTTGCACCGCCTCGCGCCAGGGCGTACCACCCAAGCCACCATCGGGAGGTGAGGTAATGCGGCTCGTCGTTTTGATGTTGTGCTCGTGGACTCTGTTGGGATGCGACTCGAACCCACCGGGGAGCAAGCCCGATCCTGGGCGCCGAACCGAGGCCGTGACGGCTTCGGCAACAGGTGCACCAGGGGTGAAACAGCCGATGCGACAGGCTGAGCGACCGGAGCGGGCGCCAACCCCCACCATGTTGCGCACCGCCAAGCCCCCCGCCAGCGCGACCGCTTCGGCCGCCGCGTCGACGACCGCGTCGGCAGGTGCTGCCGCGCCGGAAGGAATCCTCGGTGCACTCGCCAAGGCGGCGCGCGTCAAGGTCACCCGCATCAGCAAGTCCGGCGAGTCCAAAAAGGGACTCATCCAGGACGGGACGGTGGTGAAGCCACTGCTCGAGGCGATCGGGCTGAAGCAGACCCCGACCGACGGATGCGAGCGCTGCATGCCGTCCGTCACCTTCACCTTTGAGGATGGCTATGGGACCCGGCTGGGCTCGCTGGGGACCTTCTGCACCGAAGGTGGCCTGAAAGACACTGTCGCCACGTTGCACGATCCTTTGGGCAACAAGTGCCAGACGATCACCCTCATCACTCCAAAAGCCCTGGAAACCCTCGCGGAGCGAGCCATCGCCGACACCGCAGCCCAACCATCGCGCTAACCCCCCAGACCGAGCCCTCGGCGGCTCCCTCCTGAATCATGAACTCGACAGCTCGCTGGCTGGCCATTCTGATCCTCATCTCTGCCACAGGTTGCGGCTCGGCGACCGGCTCGCAGTCTGATCCCTCAGGAGGTCTTACGGCGGGCCCCGCCCCACCCCCTGCTGCGGGGGGGCTGGTGCCCGGCTCACTGTCGGTAGATGAAGCGGTGCGATTGGACCCGGGGGTGCCTGGCCGACCGGGCATCACGGTCTATGGCTACCTCTTTCGCGAGGGCGCGATCTGCCATTGTCCACCCAACACGCCCTGTTCGGCCTGCCCCTCCCCCTTCTACCAATTCGCCGCCATACCGCGCGCCTCGGTCACCAGTGGGGCGCCACCAACGCTGCTGTGGGTTGACCTGACGAGCGACGGGCGCGCCCCACCCCAGCTCACCTTCGACGACCTCTACGTCATGACCGGAACGCTCTACCGTGAAGGTGAACAGGACCGGCTCCTGAGCGCTGCGACCATCAGCCGAGTGCAGCGCCGCTAGCTGCACCCGCCGACCACAGCTCGCTGCCCTGAGGAACGGTTGAGGCGGCTGACTAGGGCGGGGGGGAGGGTGCAGCGCCAGGTCTCGCTGCAAGGGAGCGGGCCTCCGTGGCGGGTGTTCCAGAACAGGATGTTCTTGCCGCGGTTGTGGCCGCCGGCTGCTGCGGCCAAGAGGGCGGCCATGGCTTTGCCGGTGTAGATGGGCTCGAGCGTGACACCCGCGTCAGCGAGGCGCTGGCATGCCTGGTTGCTTTGCGGTGTGACGATGGCGTAGCCCGGACCAAGCTGGCTGCGCTCGATGTGAAACCGATCCGGGGCGCGATGGGCGGAGAGGTCCAACCCCTGCTGGTCGCTGAAGGCCACCACCTGGTGGCGTAGCCGGGTCATCTGGCTCCAGGTCGTGAAGGGATGTTCCACGACGGCGACAGCGATCACTTCGGTGTCGAGGCCCGCCATGGCGAGACCGAGGGAAATTCCTACCGACGTGCCGCCGGTGCCCAGTGCTACGTAGAGACGGTCCGGGGTGGGAAGCTCACCGGCGGCGATCTGGTCGGCCAGCTCGAGGCCAGCGCGCAGGCTCCCCAACGTGCTGCGCGGGTTGGTAGAGCCGACGGGGAGGACCGCTGGATCAGTGGAGCTCGAGCCGAGTACGAGAGCGGGACGGCGCAAGACGGCGGTGAAGCGACTCAGGTGGAAGCGCATCGACGTCGGCCCGGAGGCCACGAAGGCGAGGTTGTCGACCACGCCTTCTGAGAGGGGCTCCCAGAAGAGGTGAGCTTCGACGTGACGGTCGAGCTGGGCGGCGGCCGCGGTCAAGGCCACCATGTTGCCCGACCCGATGGCGCCGAGAGCGGCCCAGCGCTTGGCTTCGGAGAAGGGCGGAACAGCCAGCAGATAATCGAGCTTGCGCGGCTTGTTGCCACCGTGAAGGGCACCAATCTGGTCGTCCCGCTTGACAGCCAGGGTGCCCAGCCCGAGCTGCGCGGCCAGCTGAGGCAGCTCGGTGATCGGACTGGGCTCCTCGATCAGGCCGAGCCGGGGGATTGGGTCCAGATCCGAGATTTGCCAGCGGCGCGCCACCATGGGGCTCCTCGGGGCAAACAGAAGGGCAGCCTGCCATCGCTGTCAAGCGCCCCGCCCGCGGCAGCGCCCCCGCGCTCCTCCACGCTGACCTGCGACTGCCTGGCCGATGCGGGGGACTGCTGGGCGACGGTCCTTGGCTAGGGGACGGGGCGGCGAGCTAGGGGGCAGCGGTTGGTCCCACGATTCGCCGCCCAACGTTGCCCCGGATCAGCGCGCAGCTCTGGCCGTCGAATGACCCGGTCGCGGACGTTGAGGATTGGAGCATCGACCAGAGATCGCGCTTGTCATCGCCCACCCAGGCCTGCTGAACGTAGATGAGGGTGACGCTGATGGTCGGTTCGATTCCCATGGCCACGGCACCTCGCCAGACGCTCTCAGCCGTGCAGCCTGGAAAGGGGCCTGGTACCCCCAGGCCCCGTTGCATGTACTGGGCGTAAAGCGTGTCGCCCGTCATGGTTGCAATGATTGCCTTGTTCGGATCGGCGGTGCTGAATTCGAAGTGAGCCGAGCTCTGGGTGTCGGTCATGTCGAGGTGGCCCCCTCTGAAGTTGGACACCGTCATGGACGTCAGCTGTGCCTTGGGCTCGATGCCGCGGATCGCGGTGTGGGCCTTGGTCAACAGGGTTCGTACCTTCACCTTCCGTGGATTCTGGTGGCGGATCTTCGCGCAGAGCTCGCCGCTACAAGGGTAGCTGGCAGGCACCACCGTCCCATCGTCCGGCGGGCCCATCCAGGGGAGCTCGGTGCCCAGCCCCGAGCCGCTGGCCACCACAATCCAGGTGGCCAGCGCCACCAGTCCCAGCGCGCCCAGGCCGGCGAGCCCCAGCAACCAGCCGGGCAAGCGAGACGCCGAGCCCCTTGGCGAGCTCGGCGCCACGGCCTGGGGCGCCACCAATGGCGTATTGGTATGGTAATGGGGTCCAGTGTTGCCGTAATGGCCGGCATAGCTATCGACCTGCGGCGCGGCCTGGGCTGTTCCGCTGATCCCGGTGGTCGCTGCTGGGACGACGTCGGTAGCTGGCGCCTGGGCCATTGGGGCGACGCCCAGTGGCGCTGGCGGTCGCCAAGATTGCGCACCTGACTGACGGCGCGAGGCGACCATGGCTTGCAGCGTCTGAGCCACCACCAGCCCGTTGGCCGGTCGGGTCTGCTGATCGGTCGCCAGCATGGCCGCGACCAGCTGGTCGAGATCTGGGGGCATGTCGCTCCGTAAGGTCGAAAGGAGTGGCGCCGTGCCCGAGGCGGCCTTGAGGATGACGTCCAACCCGCTCTCGCCGACGAAGGCCGTGCGCCCCGTCAGCGCTTT
>JAUVCD010000006.1 GCA_030590865.1 Myxococcales bacterium
GCTGGCCACAGATCCGGACACCAGCGAGGCACTATCGCGGGTCACGGTCCTGCGGCCGCTGGACGCTGACGCGCTCCGCGCCATCCTCCGTCGACCCGTCGAGGCGGCGGGCTACCGCTACGAAGATGCCGGCTTGATCGACGAGATGGTGGACGCCGTGCTCGACGGGCCGGCACCCTTGCCGCTGCTGCAATTCGCGGCTCAACGACTCTGGGAACAGCGTGACCAGAAGCAGCGGCTGCTGACTCGGGCAGCCTACGAGCGCATGGGGGGCGTGGGCGGCGCGCTGGGCAACCACGCCGACGGCGTGCTCGGGGGGCTGTCATCGGCCGAGCTCGGTATCGCCCGCCAGCTGCTGCTGCGACTGGTGACCCCCGAGCGGACCCGCCGGGTCATTTCCAAGAAGGCTGCCTTGCACGGACTAGCCGATGAGGACGACGAAGAGGCCGACCAGGCAAGCGGACCGAACCCCGAGCGGGTGCTCGACCGGCTAACCGCGGCACGGTTGGTCTCGGTGGCCAAGGCCCGGGGACGGAGTGATGCTCGCGCCACTCTCGAGCTGGCCCACGAGTCGCTAATCCACACCTGGCCCGCCTTGGGGCGCTGGCTCGATGAGGGCCGGGAGGAGCTGGCCTTCGTCGCCGATCTCGTCCAAGCCGCCACCTTGTGGAAGCGACGGGGTCGGCTACCTCAGGAGCTCTGGCGGGGGGATGCGCTGGCCGATGCGCTGCGGATTGCGCAGCGGTTCGCAACTCCGCTGCCCAGGGAAGCTGCCGAGTTCCTGCAGGTCGCTCGGGAGCGGGACCAATGGCGGGTGCGGCGTAAGCGTTTCGTCGTCGCCGCCGCGCTCGCAGTGCTCGGCGCCGTGGCGCTGGTTGCCGCTGCTGCCGCCCTGATCATCGCCGACCGGGAGCAAGAGGCTCGAACCCAGCGCGAGCGGGCCGAGTTGCGGGAGACCGAGGTCAGGCAGCAACACGCCGAGGCCCTCCGTGAGGGTGCGCGGTCGGCGCTCGGTGAGGGTCAGCTGTTGAAGGCGCGAGCGAAGCTGCGGCTGGCCCTGGAGAGCGAGCAGGAGGTGTCGGTATCCGCCCGTGCCGTATGGTGGCGACTGCGACGCAACCCCCTGCTTTGGTCCCGGACCTTCGGAGGCATCGTCTACTCGGTGGCCTTCTCACCTGACGGCCAGATCGTTGCGGTGAGCTGCCAGGACAACAACGTCTACCTGGTCGACATCCGAACCGGGCAGTTGCGCGCACTGCGCCGGCACCAGGACCAAGTGTTTACGGCCGCGTTCTCACCGGATGGTGCGAGTCTCGCGACCGCGGGCTGGACGGGGGACATCCGACTGTGGGACGTGGCCTCTGGCGCCGAGCAGCGTCTGATCCACGGGTCTCGCGCCGGGGTGCGGACGATCGCCTACCACCCAGACGGCAAGCTGCTCGCTGCAGGCGACTTCGCCCATGAGATCACCTTGTGGGACCCTGCCACCGGCGAGCGCAAGGCACGCCTCGAAGGCCACCAGGCGCCAGTCGTGTCCCTTCGCTTCAGCCCAGACGGCCACCAGCTGGCCTCGGCGAGCTTGGACCGAACCGTCGGCCTGTGGGACGTAGCTTCCGGCGCAGCGCAGCGGATGTGCCGGGGACATGACAACGCGGTGCTCGCCGTGGACTACCGTCCCGACGGCAACCAGCTCGTCTCGAGCAGCGTCGACCGCAGCATCCGTCTGTGGGACCCGAGCAACTGCAAACCTCAAGGGCAGCTCGACGGGCACCGGGACTCGGTCATCACCGTGGCCTTCAGCCCCGATGGCCGCTCGATCGTCTCCGGGAGCTCGGATTACACCGTGCGCTTGTGGGATGGGGATACGGGCGCCCAACGCCGGGTGCTCCGCGGACACGAGGACGCGCTGTGGTGTGTTGGGTTCAGCCCCGATGGATCTCAGATCGCCTCGGGCAGCGCAGATGGCGGCCTACGGCTGTGGTCGGCAGAGTCAGACGACTACGAGCCTCCTGTCGGGGGTCATGGCTCGGCCGTGGTGGACGTGCAGTTCCATCCAGATGGCCGCACGCTCGCCTCCGGTGGAGCCGACAGCACGGTGCGGATCTGGGACACCGGCACTGGCGAACAGCTGCGGGTGTTGCGGGGCCACGATGCATCGGTCGAGACGGTTGGCTTCAGTCCTGCTGGCCAGCTGCTCGCCTCGGGCAGCGCCGACGATACGGTGCGGTTGTGGAACCCCCAAAGCGGCGCACAACGAGGCACGCTGACCGCCCATGACGCATCGATCTCCAGCGTCGCATTCAGCCCGGACGGGCGGCACCTCGCCTCGGCGAGCTCAGACCACACCGTACGGCTCTGGCGGGTGGGCACCGCGAAGGTCGAGCGGGTGCTCGAGGGACACAGCGCCAAGCTCCAGCAGGTCGCCTTCGGTCCGGACGGTGCCCAGCTGGTGACGGCCGCCATGGACGGAAGCGTGCGACTTTGGGACGCCGGCACCGGTAAGCCATTGCGAGTGTTCGACGACCGGGCCGGCGATAAGCGCTCAGCCGACATCAGCCCAGATGGGCGCTGGATCGCCGCCGCGGGGCAAGGCGGGGTCTGGCTGTGGGCCTTGGATTCGGGGGCGATGCGAGAGATCGTTGACGACCGGACTCGAGTCTACGATGTGGCGTTTCACCCCGATGGCGAGCGGATCGGCACAGCAGGCGTGGGCGGCGCCGTGCGGATCATCCATCTCAGCACGGCACAACAGCAGGAGCTTCGCGGGCATCGCGACGATGTCAACGCCCTCGCGTTCAGCCCCGACGGCGAGCTGGTGGCCACGGTGGGCGACGACACCACCGTGCGGGTCTGGCGTACCGCCGATGGCAGACCCTTCTGGCATGCCTCGGCGCTGTTGGGTTCCCCACCGCGACTGCTAACCCATCGTGGGTGGCAACGGCTCACAGAGAAGGAACGCTCCCCATCCTCGTCACCGCCGACCGGCAAGCCGCCTGCTGACCTTGGGCCAAACTTGCGCAAAGCGTTGCAGCAACGGACGCGCTTTGCCTGCGATCCTCGTGGTTGTGCAACCGGGACGAGTGCCGAGCTGGTGTGTCTCCACACGCACACCGATGAGCTGGAGCTGTGGAGTCGGCCGGCTGATGAGCGGTTGGCGCGCCATCCCGTAGCCGGACTCGAACAGATACTCGCCTTGCCTGAAGGATGCGTGGCCCGCTCACAAGCGCAGGCGTTGCTGGTGCAGCCAGGTGGCCAGACCGTGCCCCTAGCGGTCCAGGGCGGTCTGACGGCCTTGGGCGGCGCCGCCGGTCGCATTCTGCTCGCCGCGGGCAGCGAGGCCTTCGTCTTCGACGCCTCGGGAGAAGCGCTGGGACGCAGCACGACTGGGCCTGGCGTGACCGCGCTTACCCTGGTGGCGCCCACCGCAGCAGCAGCCGGTGGCACGCAACCTGAGCCACAGCTCGTTGTCGGCTATCGAGATGGTAGCCTCGAGCTGTTGTCGGTGAGCCCTGGCGACGGCGGCAGCAGGCAGCGGCTCTCGTTCCAACACACACCGTCGAGCGCCCCGGTGCGCATCCTTGCCGGACCACGAGCCACAGTGATCGTGGGCTTCGCCGGTGGCTCGCTGGGCATCTGGAGCCAGGTCGACGGGGCCCGATTGGTCGACGCCCGGCTGCACGGGCGGGTCGTGCATTTGCTGCACGCTGATGGGCGCCTGTTTGCAGCGACCGATCTAGGCGGCCATCTCGCCTGGGACATGCGGGCCTTCCACCAGGACGACTGCGAGCTGCTGCGCGATGTGTGGCGATCGGTGCCGATTGTCTGGGAGCACGGTCGGCCAGTGCTGCGCGAACCACCGCGCGACCATCGTTGCCGGTGAGCCGCTGCCCAGCGACGGGCGCCGCAGACCCTCAGGTGGAGCGCGCCAGGCGCTCGACGGTACGATGTCGCTCACCCAGTCGCCGTGTGGGCCACTCGCCAGCCCCATGGAGCCGCCCGGTGGTCACCCCGTCGAACTGCCGGAAGTGCCGGGCGAGGTCCCCCAGGGCAGTGGCGAGCCTGGCGGACCAGTCGTCCAGCCTCGGGACGGGCACGCCACCACTCAGCAGGGCAAGCTCCAGCAGGGCGTTTTGGCGAACGTCCTGAGGCACCCCGTCGCGCTGCAACTCAGCGAGGGACGCAGAAATGGTGAAGGGCTCGCCGTTGCGATACTTGGTGTCCGCCGAGAATTGCTCACCGTTCTCGCTCCACCAGTCGCGCCACCGCTGCAGGCTGCGATCGACAGCGTCGGCGCGAAAGCCGAGGCCACGAGGCGCCTGGTCGTGGCCGGTAGCGCCGGTGATCCGTTCGAGGGCGCGGGCCGCTGCGAGGGGCCGCGATTCGCCCCCACTGTGCAGCGTCGGCGGTGCAGGCTCGGCCAGCACCTCGAGCAAGGGCTCGACGGCAGCCGGATCTCCGTGCCACCCCAGCAGCTCGAGCTCCCGAGGCTGCTCGGCCAGGCTGAGGAGTGCAGGCACGTCCGAGCCGTCGCCGGCCAGGGCCAGCAAAGTGAGACATTGAAAGCGCGCTCGTCGGGCCATGGCTCCAGGCAGCTCTTGCTCTTCGGACAGGCGAGCCCGCACGCTCGTCAGCCCACGACGATCATCGAGTCGGAGCAGGGCCTCAGCGAGGGCGACGAGCGCCCGATCGTCGAGCTCGGCGTCGAGCTGGGAGGCCACGAGCTCAGCCGCTGCCGCCCGTTCGTGGCAGTGGGCGAGGGCAGCGGCGGCACTGCAACGCACGACGACGTGGGGATGGGCGATCAGCGTTGTGGCCTGAGCGAGGGTGGGTTGCCCGCGGGCATCCAAGACGTCCAAGGCGAGCGCCACGAGTCGAGGCTCGTCATCGAGACTCAGCTTCTTCATCTCCGTCGTGATGGCCGGGTTGGGGGCCAGGCTGAGGGCACGCCGGTGGGCAGGTAGGGTGGAGCGGTGGGCGCGTCGGATGCTCATCATGGCAGCCCGCACCGGCTGCTCTCCGGCCAGTGAGCCGAGCACGAGGCTGCGCACGAAAGCGCGGTCGGCGTCGGCCGGCGACTCGCCGGTGTATCTAGCCAAGGCGGCGATGACGTCTACGGTGGAGGCGAGCTCGACCGGTTCTGGCGATGCTCCGTTCTCGGTGGCCGGCTCGTCGGTGGCCGGCTTCTCGGTGGCCGGCTCCCCGCCGGGCTGCTCCTCGCTGGCCCGGCTCACCTCATCGGGCTCGGGCAGCGGGCCGGTCGGTACCAGATCGGCCCGTCCGAGGGCGATCAAGGCGTCGAGGTTGGCGAGTAACCGCTGCTCGAAGCGCGTGATCACCGACGACCACAGGCGGTCTTCGTCGAGGTGGCAGAGCCGGCCCATGCGGCCGATCTCGGCCAAGCAGTCGCGGGCGAGGTCGTCGAGCTGCCCGCGACCAGGGCGCCGCGCTGGCGGGCTGGCTGGTCCGTCGGCCGGATCGGCCGAGGAGCCTGCCGGCAGCAGATGTCGCAGGTTCATGGTAGGCAGCTGCCGTAGCGCAGGCAGCTCAGTGCTGACTCGGAACGGCTCGGGCGGCCCCTCAGGCGCCGCTGGATCGTCTCGCAGTGCCGCTGTTTCCTGCACGGCGACCATCTCATTGAGCACGTGCTCACGGCGCCGCTGAAGCGCCGCGGCTGCGCCAGCCACCCGCCGCGCGAAGCGCTCGGTGCCGGGATGGTGGAGCTGTTCGGTTTGGTCAGCGAGGGACTGGAGTGCCCCACAGGCAGCGTCAAAGCGGTCGAGGTAGTGGGGATCACGCGGTGAAGCATCTGCCAGCCTATCGAGCGCGGTTCGCGCTTCGTCGAAACCGGCGAGCAGCTGGTCCCGAGCCGAGCCCGGCGGTAGCTCGACGAGCTCGGCGAGCGCTCGCTCCAGCACGTCTCGCGCAACCGACGCCCCGCGAGCAGCAGTGGGCTGCTGCTCCGGCCCTTCCGGGGGAGCGGTCATGGCGCCTCCCGCAGCAGGACGACGCCTCGTTCCCCGTCGTCCGAGTGGGCGGCCAGTAGCGCAGCGGGTGCAGGGGCGCAGCCGAGCTCAAAGTGGGCGCAGGCCAGGGCGAGCAGCGTAGGCATCGTGGCAGCTCCCACGTCCCCGAGCTCACCGATCAGGCGACTGTGGACGACCTCGGGATCGAGCAACCTGCGGGCCACCTTCTCCCACTGGTCGGTGCGCTCCGCGCCGTGGTTGAAGTCGCTGAGCACCCAGTCGACGGCCCCCTCGGACCGTACCGCCATGACGCCCTCGGCCAGCTCGGTCATCGTGATGGTCACATCCGGCGGCAGCTCCTTGGTGTCCTGCTGGCCTCGGCGCTTGCGCCCCTTGGACTGGTGGCGCTGCCGCCACCATGACGAACCACCTACGAGGCTGTTGCGTGCGAGTCGCCGCAGCGCCAGACGGGCGCGGCCACGAGCGCGCCGGGCCGAGGCGAGCAACCTGCCTCCGGCGGGGCGGCGCGTCTGGCCAGCAACGGTTGGCTTGGGTTCGCTGTGCGCCTCGCGCCACCATGCGGCGGCGGCCTGGATGGTCTCAGGCGGGATGAACCCCGCGGCGGCGCTGCACAGGCGGGGCTGAGCGGCAGGCAGCAGGTCGGCGCCCTCGGACCCGGTCGGCGCAACCTCCGCTGAGGGCTGAGACGGTCGGCGCAGCAAGACGAAGGCCGCTGCCTCGCCAGGGAGGAAGCCGTCAGTATTACCCGCGCCGATGAGCCGCTCGTCGTGGTCCAGCTCGCGCAGCAGCTCGGGGTGGTAGTAGCTGTCCACCCCTCCGACCATCACCGCTGTGACGTCCCGCTGCTCAAGCAGATCCTGGGCATGGGCCAACAGGCGCGCCCCGCTCGCATGACCCGCCCGAACCGTGCGTGAGCGTTCGATGTCGATCCGCAGACCGGTGCGATCCCGCAGGGTCTCGGTAAAGTGAGCCGCAGCACTTTGGTCGTCATCGACGCGGTCCGCTGGGGGCAAGGCAAGCAGCAGCGGCACCTGCTCGTCGGTCTCTCCGTCGGCCTCTCCGTCGGCCTCGGGGTGCGGGAGAGCCTGGCGCAGCGCGGGCACGGCGAGCTGTAGCAGCCTCTCGAAGCCCACCAAGTCGGTCGGCAGATCTCGCAACGAGCACATGCGCAGGACCCGTCCCGGTCGGCCAAAGGGGGTGCGGCCCAGCGCGCTGTGCCCAGCCCGCAACAACAGGATCGTCTGGGCCGGACTACGTCCCAAGGAGCACACCAGACCGGTGCGCGCCACGTCCACTTCCGAACGCCCCGGGGCGACAATCATCGGCAAGGCTCCTACTCTGGCTCCTCGGGCATGGGTGGGGCAGTAACCTCCACTTGGCTCAGCCGGTCACGGTAGCGCTTCTCCAGCCCTGGGTCGTTGGCCATCTCGGCACGAAAGCGTCGATCCAAGCGCATCCACATCGACAGGCTGAGATCGTGATCGGCGAGGGTCTTGTTGGGCTCGGTGGCCTGCATCATGGCCTCCGAGATGTCGAGGTACTCGTCGAAGCTGCGCTTGGCCTCTTTCTCGCTGCCGAGCTCGTCTTGGGCCCGGACGAAATGGGCGCTGTACACGGCTGCCAGGCGGGCATCACCGTCGAGCGCACCCTGGGCCATCAGCTCCAGCCAGCCGCGCTCTTCAATCGTCCAACGGTCGTCGTTGAAGCCGTGGCTTTCCATCACGCCGGTGCGCTGCTCCGTCGTCGAGCACTCGGCGAGCTCGGCCGAGATGGTGGCGTACTGCTCGATGCTGATCGTCGGCCGCGGCGCCTTGGAACGCCACGTCTTGTAGCGGTGGATGCGCAGCACGTCGTCATCGGTCGGGATCGGCTCGGCCCCCGGCTCCAGATCGACCGGGCGGACCGCATAGGCCACCTGTCCGCGCTGCAAGAGCGGCAGCACCTGCTCGTGGCTGCGCGGGCGCTCCGCGCGCTCTACCGACATAATGATGCGCTCGAGCTCCGAGCCGTTCTCGATAACCTCCACATCGCCACGCCAGACCAGCACCACGAGCTCCCGGTCGACGTCGAGCCACAGGGTGTCGGTTCTCATCGCGACCTCCCGCACCCCTCGGAACCGATCGGCCACCGTGACCTGTGGGACGAGCCCCGGCAGCTCGATGAGCCGTTCAGCGCTGCGACGCGACAGACCGTGAAGCTCGATCGTCGCGGCGGGATCGATGACATCGACACGCTGCAGCGGATGGGCTGCGTTGTAGCAGGCATAGTCGAAGTCCTCGCCATGCCAGACGTCATCGTGGCCCGGCGGCCTGAGGGGGCCGAGCGGCGCCGGCTCACCATCGTCTGGACCAACCAGCGAGGAGAGGCCCAGGGGGATGGCCGGCAGCGGCTCGTCGCTCTCTACGACGAAGCGCCGCTCGAGCTTGCCCAGGGCCAGGCGACCGGCCAGACGTCGGCTGGGCTCCTCTGCGTGAGCGTGACCCACGACCAAGACGTCAGCCTGGGCCTTGCGGGGTGCAAAATCGCTGGCGTAGTGCAGCTCGTCGGGCCGGGCGTCGAAGGCCAGGCTCGGCTCGTCGAGCGACAGCGGCAGCTGCTCGGTCGACAGCCGGGGGCGTACCGGACCGGTCGCCCCGGACGGCTGTCGATAGGACAAGGTCATTTTCACGACGATCGTCAGTCGCGGCGCCTCGGCCCGACTCGTCGTCACGCCTACCGGTAGCCGCCGGCCGGACACGCCTGGTACCGTGGACGGCTGCACCACCACCAGACGGGGGATCTGGGCGATCGGGTTGGGTGTCATGGCCCTGCCTTGTTCAGCGCACCACCGTCCAGCAATGGTCGAGATTGCTCACGGCCAGCTCCATCAGGAACGGTGGCGGCTCTTCCTCTTGTTCGTCGTCGGTGGCGATGATCCCATGCAGCACGGGCATCCCCTGTCGCCCCACCACCAGCACGATGCGGCCATCGGCGGCCGGGACGAGCGATACGACGCCGTAGTCGATGGGCGCCACCTCCCAGCCATCAGCAGCGAAAAAGGGCTCGAGATGCTCACGAAGCTTCTGCTCGAGCAAATCGGGCGGCACGTCGAGAGCCTGGCCGAGCTCGGCGAGCTGCAGGCTCAACAGCGCGACCAGCGCGTCGGGATCGCGGTCTACCAGTGCCTGACGACACTTGCCCACCAAGAGCTCGATGGCCACTCGCTGCCCGGGATCGAAGGGAATGGCATCTTGCCAGGCCCAGCGCCCGAAGGCCTGGTGGCTCGGCACCTCGAAGAGATGGCTGAGCACGATGGTCATGCCGTCCTTGTCGAGCTTGTGCTCGTCTGGGTTCCATTCGAATCGAACCAGGTAGCTGTCGTCGTCTCGCTCTACGCCGTGAGGGGTGCGGAACACGTCGGCCTTGAAGCTGGCCGTGACGGGCAGCCGCTCGCCATCCCGTGCCGGTCCGAGCCGGATCCGGAGCTCGTTGGTCCCTTCGACGATCCACGGGTTGAGCTTGAGGCTGGCGATGCATGGCTCCTCGTCGGCGGGCATGAACGCCGGGTAGCCGTTGAGCAGCACCAACGATCGCAGCTCTTCGGTGTGCACGTCGAGTCCCCAAACCAGATCGTTCATGGTTCCGATTCTCTCTACGAGAGCAGGGCGGTGAGATCGATGAAAGGCGGGGGGTCACCAAGGATCTTCTTCTTCTCGACGATCGTGGCGCGCTTCTCGTACTCCCAGAAGGAACAGATCTTGGCCTTGACGAAGCCCTGGGCTTCGACCGTCAAGTTGATCTGGATGCCAGGAGCGTCACCCCTCTTCTTGGCTGTGCCGCTCAGCACCCCCTTGCCGAAAATGCCGAGCTGCACCCCGCCGATCTCCTTCCCCGCCATCTCGGCCTTGAATGACACGGTGATTTTGAAGTAGCCCGACGTCTCGCATTGCAGCTGAGGCGCGGCGGACGTGTCGCGCGTGATGTCGACGGTCAGGCGGCAGCCGCCCTCTAGGTCCAGGTACAGCCCGATGCCGATCTTGTCGAGCAGCCAGGCCATCGCCGGGTTGGGTAGCAGAGGGAACTGCCCGTTGACGGCGAGCAGGGGCCAGCCACCGCCTTTGATCGAGTATTTGTAGAAGGCGATGGTCGGGTCCGAGTCCTCCTTCCACTCGCCTTGGAATATGAGCGACAAGACCGGACCTTTGACCGAGATCTTGGCCGTAGTGGCCTTATTGAGAACGAGCTCAGCCCCCTTCACGAGTGCTGTGACCTCGTCGGGGATCTTGAGCGTGATCCTTTCAAAGTCGTCGGGGTAGGTCTTGAGGGTGAAGCTCTTGGTGTTGTCCCCGGCTTGGAAGGTGACGTTGGTGCTGCGGGCCGCACAGTCGCCGATCCAGCCATGGCCGAGGGACCAGTGCGTGGCGGTGAAGGATGTGCTCACGGCGGTGGCGTCGTGCTTGTGGTTCCCGCTCGCCTTCCACTTGGCCACCTTGCCCTTAGCGCAGATGCCTTCGATCTCGCCTGTGCAGGTGATGGTCTCGCTGCCTTTGGGCACGATCTCCAGGGTGCCCGAGTTGTCGAGGCCACGGCCGTCCGAGTCTTCCAGGCGCGCAGAGACGATGGAGCAGTCTTCCTCTCCTTCGCCGTCGCCATCGGTCTCCTTGCCGGTCTGGTCGGCACCTGTCTTGTCTGCACCGTCGGGGTCTTCGCTGCCGTCGGGGTTGTCGTTCTTGTTCTTGCGCAGCGCCGCCAGGGCATCGTTCGCGGCCTTGAGGGCGGCCGCGGAGGCTGCGGCGGCCTCAACCGCAGGCATCACGATGCCTTCGCAATTGCCGCTGTTCTGGATCGTCGTATCGTCCATCCGGACGACGCCGCCATTTTCGAATATCACGTCTGGTGAAAAGCTCGTGGGCTGGCACCAGCCTCGGTAGGTGCCCGAGTCGACGCCGCCCTTGGTGCCGTCATGCTCTGGGTTGGTGTCTGGATCGAGCTGGCCGTTCGCGGTCCAGACCGGCTGTCCCGCTATCATGACCGTCGCCGTCTGGCCCGTGCCCAGGTTCTCGAGCGGGGCGTCGTTGGGCGGCTCGATGACCTCGTCATCCTTCGTCTCGCATGGGTCGGCATCGGCATGCGCCGTGTCTGGCGTGCCCTTGGTGCAGACCGAGCGGCCATTGGCGTAGACGGTGTAACTCATGAGGAATCGTTGTGGTCGTTGAGGTTCAAAACAGTGCGGCTCAGGGGTTGAGATGGGCCAACGGGGGGAGCAGAGCGGCGGCACCGCCGCCGTCGAGGGTGATGGTCCCTGACTTGATGGAGATCTGGCTACCTTCGAGGGTCAGCGCCGAGCCGCCAACCATGAAGACGACCTTGGCGGTGCCGGTGTAAGTCGAGGCGCCGGCGCTCGATACGGTGACCGCGCTCACCCCTTCGATGAGCACTTTGTCGTCACCAGTGAGGGACATCGAGCCGCCGACCGTGGTGGTGCGAACACCATCGACCCGGAGCGAGAGCACGGCGCCAGCGTCGCGCGAGCACAGCCCGCCGATGGTCTCCACCCTTTTGGTTTTGGCGCTCTCGTTCTTGTCCTTGCGGGCCAGTTCCACCAGAGCGCCGCCCACGGTCAGGGTGTGGATGTGCTCCGAGTCGGTCGTATTTCCCTTGAGAGACTGCTCCATGTCGAGGCCCCCAACGAGCTCGATGAGCACACCGGTGGTGACCGTGTCGTAGTTCGCGATTCGGCGGTAGTGCAGTCCCCCGATGGTGACGTAACGGCTGCCGCTCACGTCGTTGGAGGTGTCGCTGGCCACCTTGGTGGTCTGAGAGCCGCCGATGGCGGTGCTCTGGTCACCTTGCACGGTCAGGGCGGCGTCCTTGCCCACGACAGCGGCGCTGTTGCTGCCGACGCTGAGGGTCTCGTTGCCGCCGATCCAGTTCGACTCGGTGTTGAGGACTTCCTCCTGGTAGTCATTGGCCACGTTGACGTTCTGGTCCTTCTCGGCCTGCAGCGTGACCATTTCGTTGCCGGCCGAGTCGTCGAAGCGGATCTGGTTGTAGCCGTCGCGGCCCGGTGAGTTGAGCGACTGGAGCGCCGAGCAGGTCTTGCCCGCCGGGAGCGGCTCGGGGAAGGCATCGTCGCCGTTGTACAGCCGGCCCAAAACCACCGGCCGGTCGGGGTCACCCTCCAGGAAGTTGACCATGACCTCCCAACCAACCCGGGGGATGGCCGAGGAGTGGCCGGTGTTGTCCTGCAAGACGGGGATCCAATAGGAGACGGTGTCGTCGATGGGCTGCAACCGATCCCAGGGGAAGCGCACCTTCACTCGACCCATCTCGTCGCAGTGGATGTCGCTGCCTTCCGGTCCGGTCACGAAGCCGGTCAGGGGGGTGGTCAACATCGGCGACGGCGTGACGCGCTCGGGCCGATAGGTGATCGTCTCGGGCAGGGCCCAGAAGTCGAGCTCCAGCGAGTCGTCGTCCTGATGCCAGCGATGACGCAGCTTTCGGATGGCGTAGCCAGCGGCGTCGACGCCGACCGGGGCACCGGAGAGCTCGAAGCGCGCTCCAGGCTTGAACCGGACGCAGTCCGTTCTGCCTTCGATGGTCGAGCTCTTGCAGGCGAAGGCCTCGCTCATCAGCCCAGCCTTGCGTTGGCCTTCCGACGGCACGGCGTACTTGCCGGGATAGTCGTAATACTCGACGCTACCGGTAGTCGGTCCCTCGGCCTGAACATCCATGTCGAGGCTCGGCTTGTCGGCGTTGAAGTCTCGCAGACTCACCGTGCTGACCGACAGCTCTTGCCGTGGCCCCACGGCGCTGACTCGCTCGTGATCCACGCCGAGCCCGTGGGCTGCGGCAAAGGGGACGACCGAGTCGGCGACGATGGGGTCGTAAGCGCCTACGTGGTCACAACAGACGACGATTGGGGGGTTGTCGTCCTCCTCGTCCAGATCACTCCAATCCGGGACGAAGTAGAAGATGCCTTCGTCTTCCAGCAGCCGGTGAATGAAATCGAGGTCGCTCTCGCCGAACTGGACGGTGTAGGGCCGGGTCACGTAGCTGTCCTGCAAACGCCATTCTGCTCGCCACTCGAAGGGGGCGAGGACTAGGTCTACGATCTCCGGCACCGTCTTGTCGCGGAAGATACGGCAGTCGGTGCGGTGACGCAGCAGCGCCAGGTGAGGCTCGACCACCAAGAACACCTCGGGCGTCTCCTCCAAGCTGGCCCCGACTTTGATTTCGGTGATCAAGCCGCGGAGCACCCGTTGCAGCGCTTTGCCGCGATGGAGGCCGATGAGCACCCCGCACCGGGACAGGCTGTCGGCGGTAAGGCTGTCCCCGCCTCGCTCCATGCGGAGCTGCAGCTCGAAGCGGAAGGGTGCGGACAGGCCCTCGGTGCCATGCAGCGCACGCACGGGCACGAGGCCGTCGGGCAGCCGCACCCAATAGCGGGCTGGTTCCTTGGCGCTGCTGGTAGGTTGCTGGTCCATGGTCAGTTGAATTTCACCTTGCCGCCTGCCTCGGCGACGATGATGCCCCCCGTTTGGTCGAGCGCTGGTGCTTTGACGATCACCTCGCCAGCGGTGATGGTGATGCTGCTACCGCCGCTTACCAGCTCGAGCTTCGAGGTGCCCTCTACCAAGATCTCCTTGCCCGTCGCCTCGAGCGAGCCGACCACCGTGCAGTCCAAGGTGCTATCCGACTTGTCACTGTAGGTCTTGGTCTTGGCGGTCATCGTGGCGCCGACGGTCTCGGTATAGGCGCCGGTGACCGAGCCGGCTCGGTTGATGGCCGCCAGCTCGAACTTGGCGCCACCGATGGTCTGGTAGGCGCCCCAGCCGTTGACCACCTCGTTCATCTCATTCACCGAGCACTTGACCATGGCGCCGCCGACCAGCACGTTGGTGAGCGGTGAGGTCAGCGAGACGTCGCCGAGGCTCACGTCGATGAGCGCGCCGCCGACCAACAGCTGGCGGACGTTGACCACGTGAGTGGATTCGGTCAAGCCGACCCACAGCTTGCGCAGTCCGCCGACGGACAGGTACTGATCGGCGCCGATCAGCTGCATGAGGGCGGCGCCGGTGCTCTGCTCGTCGTTTCCACCGACGGTCACCGACTGGTTGCCGACGACGTTCTCAGAGGCCGAGTTGCCTACGTCCGAGCTGGAGTTCACTCCGATCGACTTGGTGACGTCGTTGTGGACCGCCTCGGTCTTGGCGTCGTTGACCGTCACCTGCATGTTCTTGGACGCGTTCATGAACATCTCTTGAGAGCCCCAGATGTCTTCGTAGCGCAGCTCGTTGAACGAGCCGCCACCAGGGGTCGTGGCCGTCCGGTAGGTCACCCGCGTCATGGCCTCGGGCAGCGCATAGGTGGGGGGATGCTCGCCGTCGAAGATGCGCGCCACCACCACGGGCAGATCGACCGAGCCCTCTTCGCTGACGGTCAGGACATTCCAGCCCATACGCGGCAGGAGCACCGATTCGGCGGTGCCGCGCTGAATGACTCGCGCCCAGCGGCCGGCCTGGTCGTCCCACTGGCCCTGCCGGTCCCAGCGCTGCTGCACCCGCACGCGCCCACTGCTGTCCGGGTGGACCTCCTGCCCCGACGGACCCACGACCTGCGCCGTTTGCAGGCCGGCTTGCTTGGCTCGGGGTGTGTCTCGTGGCGGCCGAAAGGCAGTGGCCGCTGGAAGGCACTCGAAAGTGCACCGCAAGGGCCGGTCGGCCGCCCTGGCCTGGCCTCGACGGCGCTGCTCGATCTGCAGGGCCGACCGGGTGACGAAGTGCCGCCCATCGAGCCGGGTGAGCGAATGGCCTTGCAGATCGAAGATTCGACCCGGTACCAGCCGCACGCTGGGTCCGGCCCCACGGCGCACATCGCTGTGGGCCTGGGCCGCCTCGAGCTGGAGCTCCGCCCGGCGCTGGGCTGCTGCCGGATCGGCCAGGCCGGCACCGCGCGCGGCGTACCACTCGCGCAGCCCCTCGCCGGTCGAGCCTTGGACCTTCAAGGCCGGCCGCTCGGGATCGAAGGAGTGGATGGTGAACTTGCTCGGCGCGACCCTGATGGCGTCGCCGAAGAGCTCGACTCGCTCGCCGCTCGCCTGTTGGGCGCCGGCGTCTCGCTCGAAGGGGATGGGTGCCCCACCATGCAGCTCGGGAGCATCGGTCGAGTGGTCGGTGAGCACCAGTGCCGAGCCAGCTTGGTCGTGGTCGAACCAGTAGTAGATGCCTTCTTCCTCCAGCAGCCGGGAGACGAACTGCCAATCCGATTCCCGATACTGGGCCGTGTAGACGCGCTCATCATAGGAGCTGCCGACCTCCCACTGGGCATCGATCCCGCCGCGGCTCAGCACGTCAGAAACGATGTCGACCACCGTGGCGTCTTGGAATACCCGCGAGTCGCGACCTAGGGTCAGCCGATAGGCCGGCGGGCGCACGACCAGGTTCAGCAGGCGATGCTCTTCGTCAGCGGCCAGCGCCGTCGCTTCGGTCACGATGCCCACGATGGGTCGGGAGGCACCGTGGCCATCTTGCAGCTCGATGCGAGCTTCGGCGTTGAGCAGCGCCGCGAGATCGGGCAGCTGCTCCGGGCAGACGCAGGACAGCTCGTAGCGATACAGCTCGGAGACGGCCTCGGTGCCCTCGAGGGCCACGACCTCGAATGACTCGCCGCCGACGGACAGCGAACAGGGCTCGCCCCCGACTTGACCGCTGGCTGGGCTCATCGCTTGGTCTCCCTCGGGATGGGATGGGACTCGGCTGTGGGGTGGTGAATGGCCATGGGACTAAGTGCTGTCGGCCTTGCCGCCTATGACGATGATGTCGCCATCCGCTTCGAGGCTCAGGGCGCCGGTGAAGGTGATGGAGCCAGGGGAGAGTTGAGCCTTGGCGCCGCCACCCTTGGCAAGCAGACCGCCGTCGCCGGCGAGCTTGACCGCAGCGCCGGAGCTCTTGATGTTCACCGGGCCGTCAGAGCTGATGGTGGCCGACCCCCCAACGGAGATGGCACTGGTCGCCGCCGAGATACTGATGGTCGTGCCAGCGGACAGCATCATCGCCCCGCCCACCGTGACGGTATGTAGGCCATCGACCGACTGGTTGATGTTCTTGATGCTGCCGGTGAGTTTCACCCCGCCGACGGTCTCGGCGTAGAGCTTGCCTGCGGTCCATTCCGTCTTGCCGACCGAGCCGATTACGTAGGCGCCGCCCACCATCTTGAGGGTCAGGTATTTGGCCTGACGTGAGATCCCGCCGGTGCAGAACATGTCGATGGATTGCTGCAGCGCCAGATCCCAGTTGCCTGCGGTGAGGCTCTCACTCAGACCACCGGTCATCTCGCTCAAAGCCTCTTGAGCGCCTGCTTGGATGGACTTGTCGGTGGGCAACAGCGAGTTGAAGTCCTTCTTCAACCCGTCGAGGTAGCCACCGATCTTGTCTTGAGTCGGGATCAGCCCTTGGAGCTCTGTACCAATGCTCTGGAGCTCGCTCGTCATCCCATCGATGCCCGTATCGAGGCTGCCCTCGAGGCTGCCCCAACCGGAACCGGCGGCCCCTGAGATGGCATCGCCCAGGTCAGTGTCATCGTCGCTCCACCCCTCCTTGAGCGCATCCCACGCCGCTTTGCCAGCATCCTTGCCGGCCTGCTCCGCCAAGTCCCCGGCCTTGCCGGTGAGCTGGTCCACGTAGCCCTGACCCTTGGACAGCGCCAGATCGGACACCTCTTGTGCCGAGCTGGGCAGGTTCTGGAGCTGCTCGTAGCGTTCCATCAACGCCGCGGCCCCAGGCGAGGCTCGGCCTGCGAAGGTGCGGGCGGCGGATTCGGCCATGGCGCCGAGATCCGGTACCGCGAAGGAACCGGCAACGGTCAGTCGCAGCCCGCCTACGATCTCCGTGTCGTTGCAGTCGATCCGGATGGTGGAGCCGCTGGCGAGCTTGACCTCCATGGTGCCGCCGATGGTCATGGAGGTGTTGCCCTGGACGTTGATCTTCTGGTCCTCGCCCACGGTGCCGCTACTGTTGGCGCCGATGGCGATGGACTGATTGCCCGTGACTTGGCGATCGAAGTCGGTGCCGACATTGTGCAGCGAGTTGTTGCCGATGGTCACGCCTTGGTCGTTCTTGACCAGGGCGTCGTAGTCCTTCTCCATCTGCAGGCTGAAGAGCTGCTTGTCCATCGTGTCGTCGAGGCTGAGCTCGTTGTAGCCGCCGGTGGCTGGCGAGGACGGCGTCTTGATGGCCATGACGTTCATGTTGGCCGGCAGGCTGTAGACCGGCACGGCCTCGCCGTTTATCGCTCGACCCAAACCGATCGGTCGGTCGGGATCACCGTCGATGTGGGTGATGAACATCTCCCAGCCGGTGCGAGCCAGGTTCATGCTCGTTGAGACCTCTTGCAGCTTGCGGAACCAACGGGAGTCCTCGTCGTTGCCCAGCGCCTCGCGATCCCAGTGCAGCTGGGCGCGGAAGCGGCCGTGAGTGTCGGTGTGGATGTCCTCGCCCGCCGGTCCTCGCACCGTGGCGGTGTGGCTGCCGTGCACGGTGGGGCGCGGCGCTCGTAGCGGTGGCCGATAGGGAACGGTCCGGGAGATCGCACGGAAGCGATTGGCGTAGCCCTCGATGGCAGCCAGCTCGGGCAGCAGTGCCTCGAACTCGCCCATGCGGAAGCGGTGCTCGACGTGGACGAGGACGAACTCGCCTTCGAACTGCTTGCCCGTGTGGCCACCGAAGGCGAAACCGACTGCCGGCCCGAAGCGCGGGATGGTGGATTGGCCTTCGATCCGCCGGGCCTCGGCGCGGAGCGCTTCGAGGCGCAGCTTGGCCAGGCGCTGGCCCTGGTCGGGCTTGCGGTAGCCTGCTGGGTACTCGTAGCGCTCCAGATCGGTGTCGACCTCGTCGAATGCCGACTCCCTCAGGTTGACCTTCGGTGTTTTCCAGCTGTAGTCGGCGAGGGTGGTACCGCCCGATTGCACCTGGGCGCAGCGAAACAGCTCGAAGATGCCGACGTCGCCCTGGTCGAGCGCCTGGTCGGAAGCAATGAGCTCGAAGGGCGCGGACTGGTCGAGCCGCGGCGCAGCGGTGGACGTGTCGGCGAGCAGCATCGTGCCGCTCTGATCGAAGCTGTAGAAGATGCCCTCACTCTCGAGCAGCCGCTCCATGAAGGCCAGGTTGGTTTCGTCGTACTGGGCGCAGTACTTGCGGACTGGAGTCTCTCCGCTGAGCTGCCACAGGTAGGGCACGCCATGCTCGTCGAGCAGCTGGGTGACGATCTCTTGGGCCGAACGATTGCGGTACTTGCGGGTGGCCTTCGAGAAACCGAGCAGCCACGGGGCGTCGTAGAGGTCGAGCTGGTAGCGATAGGAGCCATCCTTCTCGTCCAGCAAGGCCGCTCCGCCGAGGCGCAGGGTCCACTTGCGGTCTTCGATACCGCTGACTTCGAGCACCACCTCGGTGGTGAGCAGCGGCCGAAAGTCGAGATCTTCGACGGAGGCGATCTCGACGGTGGCGTGGGTGCGCTCGGACAGCCCCTCGCGGACCAGCCCGCCGACGACGCGAAACGAAGCGGCGAGGTCGAGCTGCAGATCCGCGGTCAGGATAGTTGCGCTCATGGTGGGTTGCTCAGATCTCCAGGGTTGGGATGCCAACCCTGAGATCGGTCGTACACAATCTATGCCACGTCATCTCTGCTGAAATAGCAGGGTCCGCGGTGGGGAAGCGTAGATCCAGTTGGATCATTCCAGCGGTGGAAGGTGGTCTTGCAGGGAGAGAAACGGGTGGCATCAGTCCTCATCTTGGTCGCCGAGCCGGACAGCAGCGAGCTTGCGGCGCAGCTCGGCGGCCACTCGACCGTCCGCCTTGGCTCGATGCGACCAGATACGCTGCAGGCGCTCCCATGCGACGGGGCTCAGACCCCGCTTGGTCAACACCAGGCTCGGCTCATCAGTATCGTCCACCGCCACCCGGAGCTCGGCGAATTCATCGAGGCTCAGTTCGGGCGCGCTCGAGGCTTTGGCCTGCTCAGCGCGAACCGCAGCGATGGCTTCGCGGATCTGCACGGCCAGCCGGCCGCCGCTGCTGGCGTCGCGAGCAATGGCGGTGGCCTGGCGGCGCTCGATCGATCGCCAGCTGCTCTCGTCGAGCCCGTAGTCGTCGAGCACAGCATCCATCAGGCCTTGCTGGTCCCACAACGCGACTTTGATGGCTGCGTAGCGCGCCACCGTGGGCATCGGCACCGTCGAACCAGCTGCCCGCCGGGCGGAGTCGTCCCGCTGCTCGTCCGGCGCTGCGGGGCGCGGTACCGATCGCTGAGCCGGTGGCGCCTTCGGTTGGGGCGGGCGCACCGGCGCGCTCAATCGTCCTGGGGGCGGCGAGGGCACCGGCTTCAGCGGGGCTAGGCCAGGACCGAAGGGGCCAGCTGGCGGCTCGCTCGGCAGCTCGCTCGCTGCTGGTGTCGTGGCGTTGGGGCTGCCGCTCGCGAACGGTAGGGCTTGCTGCGGTGGAAGCGCTTCGCCGTTTGCGGCCACGGTGGCTTCGTCCAAGTCGTCGTAGGATGTGCCAGGCGTCTCTGCAGTTATCGGGTCATCGACATCCAGCGACGTGTCCGGATGCTTGGCGCCCATGGGGGTGGGAGCCGCGGCCGTCGCGCTTCCTGGGGCGAAGGGCGTCGGTTTCAGTCTCGCGGCAGCGAGCTGGTCGTCTAGCTCCAGAATCCGGGTCGGCTGGGGTGACCGCGCAGGTGGCGGCTCGTCAAGTGCTGCCGGTGGGTCAGAGGGTGGACGATCGGCCTCAGCACCAGCGGCCGCGAAGGGCAGCGGATCATCATCTTCGGCACGGCCGAGCAACGCACCGCCGAGCGAGAAACCCATTTGCTGACCGAGCCGCAACCCGGCCCGCGGGGTGATGGGGGCCGGCTCGATGCCGTCATCCTCAGTCTCCTGGTCGAGAGCGGCGGTAGCCTCGTTCTGGATCGTGTCGTCCGGGTCCACCATGGGGGCCGTGTTGGACCCTGGCCGCTGGCTCTCAGCTCGGGCCCCGTCCTCGCCCTCAGGCTGGGGTAGAGAGTCGGCCTGGCGACGAGCTGCCTCGACGTCGAGAAGCTCCGTCGCGTCCGGATCAGCGCTCGACGAAAACCAAGAGCGGGGCTTGGGCACCGGCGGAGCCAGCGGGACGGGACCAGCGGGCTCCAGGGGCGAAGAGCTCTCCTCCGTAGCGGCGGGGTACCACTGAGCGTCCCGCAGATGGGGCACCAGCCCGGCCCAACTCGGTCCCTGTTCCGAGTCCGGCAGGGCGATGACGAGCAGCGGCCGTGCGTCCCCGACCCGAGCCTGCTGCATGACTCCGCGCCAGGTCATCGTGAGCAGCTTCCGATCTGCGTCGATCCACAGGGTGTCACATGCCAGCGTGACCCGCTCTCCGAAGTACAGGGCGCTCGCCTTCCGATCAGGCACGCGGAACAAGGCGGGGGGTAAGCTCGGCAGCTCCACCTCCCGTAGCGGTGCGCCAGACAGCAGACCCTCGAGCACCAGACGCTTGCCTGCCACACTGTCACTCACTCGATGCGCCTCGGGGGCGGCATTGAAGCTGGAAAAGTCGAAGTCGCTGGCCAGGGTGCGATCGAGCCACTCACTCACGCCGTGAGCCACCGGGGCCAGTCGGCGGTTGGCCGCCGGACCTGGGACCTGTTCCCGCAGGTTGCGGGCCAACAGGGGGTGGGTTCTGGCCGACCGGTCGCCGCGGGCCACCATCTGCGCCACCATCGACCCCACCGACACGGTGAAGGGTATGGAGATGCGCGGCTCAGGTGACCAGGCACGCCCCACCGCCAAGACGTCGACCGCCTTCTTGAGCGGTACGAAGTCAGTCCCGTAGTACAGCTCGCTGTCGCTCTCGGCCAGGGGCTGGTCCAGACACAGCGGTTGCTGCACATCAGCCAGCGTCGCCGAGCCGTCGCTCTCCATCGTGAAGGTCGCCTTCACGATCACCGTCGTCACGGGCCGAGGCGCGTTCCATTCCAGGACCCCCACCGGAAGCGAGCAGAACGAGGCGACATCCATCGCAAATCGGGCGTCCCTTACCTCTTGGGAGGTACCGCACGGACCGAAGGACGACAACTCATTCCGTTACCTGCTGGCCGCACCGAGCCTGCCTGGGTCCGGTAGAGCGTCTGCCGCTCAACGGCTCGCCGCCGGCGCAGCAGGCTCACGGTAGCCCAGACTGCCGAGCCAAGTGCCCAAACCGCTGAACAAGACGACGAAGACCGTCGAGGCCACTTTCAGGTGCACGTTGCCAACCAGGGATCCGTAGACGAAGCCTGGCAAGCCGACCAACCAACCGCCCACCAGCGCCACGAGCAGCGCCCGAGGGTTGATGTTGCGGCGCAGTAGCGTCAGCACCGTTGGGAGCATCGTGCCTGCCCGCAGGGTGCCGTAGAAGAGGAAGAGATGGAGGATCTTCAGCCCCGGGATGAGGGCGATGGCCAGGCCCGCCGCCGCGACCACGAGGACCGTCCTGCGGGACGCAATCAGCAAGCGCTCGCTGCCGATTTGCCGACCACGGCCCAGCACGAGCTTGACCACATCGATGGCGCCCAAGCTGCTGGCCGCCACCAGCGCCGAGTCCATGGTCGAGGTGAGACCGGCGAGCAGCATCACCAGAAACAAACCGAGCGCTGCACGGGGCAACAGGTGGCTGACCACGGTGGGGCCAACCAGCTGGGGGTCGGAGATGGTTAGCATTCCCTGGCTGACCAGACCGGCGCCGAGGAAGCCGAGCAGACCCAAGGTCAAGGGCACGACCGCGAATAGCGCCGCAGCTAATAGAAAGGCGCGCTGCACCTTGCTCTCCTCCACCGAGAAGGCGCGCTGCCAGTGCTGCTGGTCGCCGATCGGGCCCGCCAGAAGTCCCAAGGAGACGATAATCCCGAAAGAGTAGGCAACCTTGGGCTCGAAGATGTTGCCGAAGGCGCCGGTCGCGCCAGCCAGACCGGCGATCACCACGCCAAAGCCACCTGCTGCAGTGATACTCCACGGCACGACCAGGGCGCAGACGAGCAGAATCAGGCCCGCCTGAACGACGTCGGTGGCCACCGATGCACGCATGCCGCCCAGCCAAGCGTAGGCCACGACACCAAGAGTCAACAGCACCGCCGACACGGCGAAGGACACCCCCGTCAGCTGCTCGAACACTGCCGCGCCGCCAACGAGCTGCACGGCAAACGAGCAAACCTGCAGGGAGAAGAACTGGAACAGATAGGCGCCATGGACGGCGGGCCCATGCCGCTGGCGCATCAGCTCCGGCAGGGTGTAGCCCTTGGGCAACTGTCGACGAATGCGAACCGCCAGCGGTGCGAAGACCACGAGGCACAAGACATTGGCGAAAGTGAACCAGAACAGCCCCGCCGCCCCCTGCTGAAATGCCTTCTGCGAGGACAGAAACAACGCCGGTGCCCAGACCCAACTGCCAGCGATGGACAGCGCCGCCGACCAGGTGCCTACCTGGCGGTCTGCCACCAGAAAACCGCTCAGGCCCAAAGGCTGGCGCCGCGAACGCCACCAGCTCAGCGCCACCATGGCCAAGGTGAACGCAACGATGGCCACGTAGCCCGTGGTGGCGCTGAAGCTGGGCACGTCTATTCCTGTCTCCTGCCCGGGTCGGCCCGCCGACGCCGCCTCGCTTCTTGGATGACCCAGGCTCAGCTGATCAGCAGCAGATCCCGCCGCCGCAAGCGATCGGCGTCCAGGGAAGGACCACTGGGGTGGAACAGCAGTTGCTGTTACAGGCTTCGACAGTGACCGCGCCGGCCCCATTGGCGCACAAGGTGTTGTTCGCCATGCCGACCTCGGTACACAGGTCGGCGGTGGCGTTCACCGTCTGGTAGGTGCTCTGAATGATGCAGGTGTATTTGATGAGGTAGTGGGTCGCACCAGTCACCGGACTCCAGGCGGTCGGCCAGGGACAGTCGCAGTTGCAGGTAGGGCATCCGGACAGGCCCGTCGGGGGATCGGGGCAGCCACCCCCCCCACCAGTGCCGCCCGTTCCGCCCGTTCCGCCAGTTCCACCCGTTCCGCCCGTTCCGCCGATTCCGCCAGTTCCGCCCGTTCCGCTCGTGCTCGTGCTCGTGCTCGTGCTCGTGCTCGTGCTGCCGCCGGTTCCGCCAGTCCCGCTCGTGCTCGTGCTCGTGCTCGTGCTGCCGCCACCGCCACCGCCACCGGTATCCACGCAGATGTTGCTCAGGCACTCGAGACCGGGGTTGCACGCTCCGCCGTCGGTACAGCGGCACCCTTCGGTGCCCACGGTGCAGCCATCATCGCCCGTCTCTTGCACTGTACCGGTGGCGCAGGCCAGGCCCAAAACCATGATCCCAAGCGGTATCTGGAGGTGGACCCGTCTAGCGATCATCCATGCCCTTATGCGCTCGCCGATCCTAGGGCCCGCCGCTAGGTCGGTATCTCGACAGTCTGGCAACCGAGCTCGATGGAGATGGTCGCGCCTGGGTTGTTCTTGACCTCATCGCAGGCCGCACCGCAGAGCTGGATCTTGGTGTTGTTGTCGATGTACTGCCAGCCCTGGTTGGTCGGGTCGTCGCAGGTGGTGCTGTAGTCCTGGGGGAAGTACTCCTCAGGTCCGTTGGGCGGCGTGTAGACGACGTTGACCTTGGTGGGATCGACCGGCGGGTCGCCGGGGTCCGGCTCAGGAACGTCGAAAATGCAAGATAGTGCTTCGGCGCTGATGGCCTGCAAGTTGGCCGCCAACTCGGTGGCGAAATCCATGTTCGGCAGAGTCATGTCCATGTGGCAATCGCCAGCATCGGCGGGGCTGCCCGAGTGATCGCAAGTCGGCGAACTCGGCGTCCCACCGTTGAACGCAATCTGGGACAAGAAGGCTCGAGCACCCTCGCTACCTGGGGCGCCAAGAACGAAGGAACGAACCCCAGTCCAGTTGGCCTCCTCTGCTTTCTGCACCAAGAATGCCATCGAGTCGGGGTCGCAAGTCTCGGCTCCGTCAGTCAGCAGCACGACGAAGCGATTGCCCTCGAAGCTGGGGGCGTTCTGATGGAGGTAGTTGAAGGCCCCCATCATGGTCCCGATGATCGGTGTGGACCCTTGGGGCGTGACGGCGGTCAGGCTGGTGAGCAGGTCGGCCAAGTGCTGATCGGTCTGCGCATCGCCGGACAGGGCCAGGATGTCGACATCTGGTGACGTCGGAAAACCGCAGTAGTTGTCGTTGTTGAAGTAGGCCACTCCGACTGACGGAAGGGGCGTCGAGCTCTCGAGCCCCTGGAAGGCTGCGGTCAGAGCGTCATGGGTGATCTCCCATTTTGACGGCTCGTTCTGATCGACCTTCTGAGGATTGACCTCACAGTTCGCCGAGGTCTGCACCGGCGGCGCATTGCAGTTCATCGAGCCGGTGCGATCGACCAGGAAGAGCATCGCCGCCGGTAGGGGGTCGGCGCTGTAAGTAGACGCCGCGCAAACATCACCGTCGAGACCACCGTCGACGGCAACTCCAGCACCAGAGGCTCCGGTCCCGCCGTCAAATCCAATGCCCCCGCCATCGGAGCCGCCGCTCCCGCTCGACGCCCCAGCCCCGCCGCCGCCACCGGTCGCAGTGGTGCCGGTCTCGTCGTCGCTGCACGCAGGGATGATGGCCCCGAGGGCAGCACCAAGAATTGCGGCGGTGATGGTGATCTTTGCGATTTTCATGGGAGCTTCTCCGACAAGCGCACTACATCTCAGCGAGCTGGTGCATTGACGCACGAGCGCCCAAGCGACACAGGCGCGCTCTTCAATTCTACACGATGCGGTGCGCGGCACAACGCACGGCTCGGCGATCCTCAGTCGGGACTTGCGCAGACCGGGGCAGCCTGAGATCATGGGATCATGAAGCGCCTCGACTATCTGGCTCTCGGCTTGCCACTAGCAGCCGCCTTGTGTGTTCAGCAAGCATGCAGCACCGACGACACCGCCACCGACCCTGGTCTGGGCGGAGGCGGCGGAACCGCCTCCGGTGAAGGTGGCGAAGGAGCCAGCACCTCGAGCGGGACCGGCGGCGGCACCTCGAGCGGGACCGGCGGCGGCGGCGGCGGGACCAGCAGCGGCACCGGCGGCTCGACATCGAGCAGTGGCGGACCCGACGCGTCCTTTGATGCCGACTTCGCCTACGATGCGCCCTCCTACGACGCAGGCCTCGAGGACGCCTGCGTCGATGAGACCGCCGAGGCCCAGCCAGTACCGCTGGACATCTACTTCTTGCTGGATGCATCGACCAGCATGTCCTCACCAGCAGGCTGGGGATCCCAGGGCGACTGCAACGCGGTTCCTCCGTTCACCACGCCATCGGTGAACTCGCGGTGGTGCAAGGCGGTCAACGCCATGGCGGGCTACGTGTCCGACCCCCTTGCCGCAGGCAACCAGGCGGCAGTCCAGTACTTCGACACCTACGGCAGCGATAGCTGCAGCGGAGCGGGCTACAACACACCGACGGTCGGTCTAGGCTTGCTCCCAGGCAGTTACTCGGGCCACGCCCAGACCTTCGTCACCGCCAACGGTGGGCTCAACTGGGCTTACCCGCACAGCAACACACCCACCGAGGGCGCGCTCAACGGGCTGGCGCAGTTCACGGCGGCCAACGTCACCCCAGGCCGGGTCATCATCGGCATTCTGGTGACCGACGGCGTCCCCACCGGTTGTTCCACCAGCGACGGCACGCTCGCCGGTATCACTCAGAGTCATTTCAACAACACCGGTATCCACACGTTCATCGTCGGAATGGACGGCGCCAACTTCACGCGCCTGGAGAACTGGGCGAGCTACACCGGCGCGCTCTCTCATCCTGACGGCCCGAACGACAGCTGCGGTGACGGAGCAGGACCCTGCCACCATTACAACGTCGGCGCTGGCAACCCGGCGGTCTTCGTCGACGCGCTGCTAGCCATTCAGAACGCCGTGCTGTCCTGTACCTTCTCGATCCCGCAACCGAGCCAGGGCGTGCTCGATCCCAACTTGGTGATCGTCGAGTACTACCCCAACGGCCAGCCCCCGGCGCAGGTGCTTCCGCGGGTCATGAACCAGGGCCTGTGTAACGGCGACGGCTGGTACTACGACAACAATACGAACCCGACGGTCATCAACCTGTGCCCAGCCAGCTGCAGCACCGTCCAGGCTGACCCCAACGCCCAGCTCAAGATCCGCATCGCTTGCCAGGGCTCCTGAGCGAAGCGCGCGACCATCGATCGCCTGACGCCCCTTGGCGCCAGGCCTCGCGAGGCGTGTAATCGCTCCCATGAAGCTATTCGTTCCCGACGACGTCGAGCAATACGCCCACGACCACACCAAGCCCCTGGCCCCGCTATTCGACGAGCTGCGGACCTATACCTACAGCAACGTGGCCAGCCCGCAGATGCAGGTCGGCCGGGTGGAGGGCAGCTTGCTGCAGATGCTGGTGGCGCTGTGTAGCGCCCGGCGGGTGCTCGAAATCGGGACCTTCACAGGGTATTCAGCCTTGTGCATGGCCGAAGCACTGCCCGACGACGGCGAGCTGCTGACCTGTGACAACGACGAAGAGGTCACCGCCATTGCAGCCCAGTTCTTCGAGCGCCACCCCGCGGGCCGCAAGATCACGGTCAAGCTGGGCGATGCGCTCGACACCGTACAGGCGCTCCCCAACGAGCCATTCTTCGATCTGGTCTTCGTCGACGCCGACAAATCGCGCTACCCCGACTACTATGAGGCGATTGTGCCCCGCCTTCGACACGGTGGTCTATTGGTCTTCGACAATGTCCTGTGGAGTGGCGAAGTGCTCGCCCCGGAGACGGAAGACGCCAAAGGTATCGCAGCGCTCAACGATCGCATCACCGCAGACGAGCAAGTCGACAACGTGATGCTCACAGTGCGGGATGGCGTCATGCTGACCCGCAAGCGCTAGCGCGCGTCGAGCAGCCAGTCACTCCAGGTACTTTCGCAGCGGCTCCAGGTGCTTCTCGTAACGCCGCCAACGCTCCACCGATCGGGTGTGGATGGGCTCACGCACCTGCCATTCGCTGACCGTCCGCACCTGACGCTTGGCCTTGTAAAACTCGAGGCAGCGGGGATCCCAGTCCAAACCAAGGGCGGCGAGCAGCCTACGGATCTCGGGCTCTGGATGGCCCACCAGAGTCTCGTAGTGCACGTCCACGATCGTCATTGGCGCAAGACGCGCGAAGTGGCTCATCAGCCGGCGGCACTGTTGGTCGTACCGGCCGATGTCGTCCAAATCGTAGGCGTAGCCAACCCCAGCACCACTGAATGAGTGGGCATAGATCGACAGTCCCATATCCATCAGGTGACGTTGGCAATGGATGACCCGCGCTTTGGGGAAAAGCACGGCAATGAAACCAATGAGGAGCAGGTGAGACAGCATCTTGTCGCAGATACGCAGCGCCTGGCCCCCAGCATCTCGCGTCAACCGCCCCAGGTAGTCATCCGCAAGCCCGCGGGCGGTCTTTCGGGTCAGCTGCTGCAGACAATCGGGAAAGGGCAGCTGAGATCCCAGGCGCGCCGGCAGGTCGCCGGTCAATCTCGCCAATCGACGCAGCTCTCCGACGCCATAGGCGTGAGGATGGCTGGCAATGATCTGTTCGACCAGGGTCGATCCGCAGCGCGGCAGTCCCACGATGAAGACGGGCACCTCGGAGGTCGATCCCCACCCTTCGAAACGGGCCAAGAGCCTCTCGTCACAGACCGCTTCGATACGTTCCATCAGGGTCAGCAGCGGCTGGATCTCGAAGGGCTGACCCGTCTTGTGTAGCTCGTTGGCCAGCCGCAGGTGCTCGAAGGCCGCATCGGACTGACCCAAGTCGTCATAGATCTTCCCGAGGGCGAAGTGGGCGGCCTCCCCATCCCCTGCGTCCCATTCGGACCGCTCGACGAGCCGCCTCAGCGCCCTCAAGTCGTCAACGTCCTCAGCTCGGTAGCGACGCAGCTGAACCACCCGCAGCCAAGCCTGCCCATAGTTGGGCTTGAGTCGCAGGGCCTCTCGATGGGCCTGCTCAGCCTCGGCACGACGCCCCGCTGCTGAGAGCACCTCGCCCAGACAGAGGTGAGTAAGCGGATGGGTGGCAGCGAGACGCAAGCTCTCTCGATGAGCACGCTCCGCCTGCTCCAACCGTCCGTCTTGCAGCCAGGCGTTGCCCAGCTCGCAATAACCTGCAGCGTCGCCCGGAGCATCCGCCACCGCTCGCTGATACGCCGCGACAGCCGCCTCGATCCGCCCGCTCGCCAGCAGTTGCCTACCCTTGTGCACCAGCCCGCCAGCTGCGACCGGGGCCGACCGGGCGCCGGCTTGCTGCGCCAGCTGACGCGCCCGTGTCAGGCTGCGCAAGACATCAGGCGCACCGGGGTTGGCGGCCAGCGCCCGCTCCAGCCAATGCACCGCTTCGTCAGCGGCCTGAGCCTCGAGGGCGACCTGCCCCCGCCCGTGAAGCGCTGCGGCGTGACCGGGCCTGATCGCCAGGGCCTCGTCAAACTTGGCCTGCGCCTCCTGCAGCCGGCCTTTTCGCAACAGCGCCTGGCCCGCTCTGACAGTCTTTCGGATGGTGGACATGGAACCTGGACGACATCGAGGTCAATACCCAAGGAGCTGAAGCTCCGAGGCCGGTGACACCGACACCAGCCCGGATTATTCACCAACCAGCCTGTCGGCGGATTCAAAAATGGAAAAACCGGTGCATCGCTCGAGCCTGGGCTGCCTGTTGCTGATCGTTTTGGCGACCGCACCGGCATGCTCACCGAGCGGGCCGAGACGCAACACAGGCGACGCCGACCGAGCCACCACCGCATCGCCAGCCACCTCGGCAAGCGCCACGGGCTCGGCGACTGCAAAGCCGGCGGCGCCCCAGGTCTGTGGCGACCACCAGGACGTCACGCTGTACTTTTCGCCCCGCAACCCGACACCAGGCAGCCCGCTGCGAGTGGTGGTGGTGTCGGAAGCTGAGCTCGCCGGCAGCTTGGAGCTCTCCGGCCCGGACGGCCAACGGGCCGCGACCAGCAACGAGCAGCGAGGTGGTCCGCCCTTTTTCTGGCTCGCCACGGCCCAGCAAGTGAACGCCGGCCGCTATCAGGCGCACTTGCGCGCCCCAGGCGTGCACGTCTGCGGGGACATCACAGTGGGCAGTGAGACCAATCGGCGACGGGCGGGCGGCCCGGCCAGCGTCTGGCCGGTCGAGCAACCCTGGACCCGGGCCACCGAGAACCTCTACTCGGCCTGGATCGAGGCGCTCTTCGATGCACCACTCGACCAGCAACCCACCTGGCCGGTGCTCCATCAGGTGTTGCGTGATCCTGAGCGCAACTTCCTTCACGACCATCTCGGTTTCGGCGAGGACGGGGACGAGCAGAAGGCTCCGAACATCGACCCGGACTGCGCCGACCTGCCCTACACGCTGCGCGCCTATTTCGCTTTTAAGCTTGGGCTACCCTTTGGCTACTCGCGGTGCACCCGAGGCGGCGGCGGCAGGGCACCGACCTGCCTGCGCTTCTACTCGAGCCTCGGAGCCAACGACGGCGTTGGGGATCCGGTGCGACGGCTCGAGACCTTCTTACGCATCCCGCTGGCCAACACCGTTCACTCAGGCACCGTCCGGCTCCCTGGTGACGACGACAAGAGCGACTTCTACCCGGTCGCCTTGACGGCCTCGTCATTGCGCCCCGGCGCCATCTTCGCCGATCCCTACGGCCACATCCTGGTCGTGGCGCGGCGGGTGCCCCAGACCGAGTCGTCCGGCGGGATCATGCTCGCCGTCGACGGTCAACCGGACGGCACCGTCTCGAGGCGGCGCTACTGGCGGGGCAACTTCCTCTTCAATGACGACCCCAAACTCGGCGGACCTGGATTCAAGCGCTTTCGACCGGTGGTGGTAGAGCGCGGTGTCACCCGCCAACTGAGCAACCAGGAGATTGCCCGTCACCCCGACTACGGCGACGTCTCCATGGAGCAATACGAGCACGGTATCGAGGGGTTCTACGATCGAGTCGACGACGCGCTGTCTCCCCGACCGATCGACCCGTCCAGAGCCTTTGCCGAGACCATCCAGGCCCTCGACGAGCAGGTGCGACGGCGGGTGCTGTCGGTACAGAACGCCATCGACTATCTGGAGGAGCATCCTGGCCGGATCGCCATGCCCAAAGGTGCAGAGATCTTCCTCACCGTCGGCCCCTGGGAGGACTACTCGTCCCCCTCACGAGACATGCGCCTGCTGATCGCCATGGATGTGGTGCGCAACGTCCCGGCTCGGGTGGCGCGCCGCCCAGAGCGCTATGCCATGCCTGAAAAAGAGACGGTCGCAGAGGTCAAAGCCTCCCTCGAAAAGCTGCTGAGCACCGAGGCCACCCGACGGCGTTTCAAGTACCTCCGCAGCAACGGGAGCGACTGGGAGCTGTCGCTAGCCGACGTGATCGACCGGGTCGCCAGTTTCGAGATGGCCTATAATCCCAACGACTGTCCGGAGAAACGCTGGGCGGCGCCAGCGGGCAGCGAAGAGCTTTCGACGTGCAATCGCCACGCACCGACGACCCAAACGGCACGAATGACCGAATACCGTGATTGGTTCGTCCGCCGACAGCGCCCCGAGCAGTGACCCCCCGACCGCCGAGGAGAATCAACATGGCGATTCCCATCCTAGACGCCCACTGCGACACGATTCTCAAGGTCGTCGATGATGGCGCCGACATCATCGGCCCATACCCGGGGACCCATATCGATGTGCCGCGACTGAAAAAGGCTGGCGTCGCGTGCCAGATCTTTGCCTGTTTCGCCAGCCGAGATGAGCACGGGCCCCAGGTGCGCGACCGGTCACGAGCGCTATTGACCGCAGCCCGAGGGCTGGTTGGACAGGGGCCTTTCGTGGCACCGGCATCGGCGGCCGAGCTTCGCGCCCTGGCCGATCAGGACGAGGCGGTGGGCCTCTTACTCGCCATAGAAGGGGGCGAGGCGGTGGGCGACGACCCGGGCAACGTGGCCGAATTGGATGCCCTCGGAGTGCGCTACATCACCCTTGCCTGGGGGGACAATCAGCTCACTGGTGCGGCCTTCGGTGACGGCTACGGCCTGACCGAGCTCGGTCGTGAGGTGGTGACCGAGATGGAACGCCACCGAATCCTGGTGGACGTGTCTCACATTTCGGATCGCGCATTTTCCGATCTGCAGCGCATCGCCACCCGCCCCATCATCGCTAGCCATTCCAACTGTCGGGCGCTCTGCGATTCACCTCGCAACCTGACGGACGACCAGATCCGTGCCATCGCCGACAGTGGCGGCGTGATCGGCGTGACCTTCGTCTCCGGGTTCTTGACCCAACAGGCGTCGGACGCCCAGCGACCCATCTACGCCGAGTATCGACGGCAGATGAAAGGAAACCCGCAAGGGTGGCGGGAGGTGTTCCAGCGCATCGATGCGGCCGTGGCGGCTACCGAGCTACCACCGCTGTCCTCGATTGCCGACCACGTGGATCACTTGGTGGCGATCGCCGGCATCAATGGGGTGGCCTTCGGTTCAGACTTCGACGGATTTGCTCATGGTCCGGCGGGTTTGTCTGACTGTGGCGACTATCCCAAAATTCTGGGGTTGCTGAGTGAGCGCGGCTACAGCGAGGCCGAGCTGCGCAAGCTCTGCTGGGACAACTGGCTGCGGGTGCTGTCCGAGACCTTCGCTTGAGGACTCTGAGCCCGCCAGGACCGAGCCACCCCGCAGGGTGATGGTCCACAGCGGCCACAATGTTGTACGTTGTGCGTCATGGCTGGTGACGATCGGCGACAGCACTCTGTGGGGCGGTGGACCATGCCTCGCCGTCGCTGGGCCGAAGCGAGCCTGGTGGGTCTGATGCTAGGCGCTACGCTGGCTCCCGCTACGGCCGCCAGCGCGCCACCAGAGACTCAGGCCTGCTTGACGGCCTATTCCGAGTCTCAACGGCTGCGCAAAGACGGCCAGCTGCAGGCGGCTCGTCACGAGTTGCTCATCTGCTCTCAAGATCACTGTCCGGCAGTCGTCAAGACCGACTGCCTACCCTGGCTGAGCGAGGTCGATCAGGCGCTGCCGTCCATCGTGGTGGTCGCCAAGGACACCGCCGGGCGAGACACCGTCGCGGTGCGGACCATCATCGACGGCAAGGTGGTCGCCGAGTCGCTGGATGGTCGGCCGCTGGTCCTCGATCCGGGCCGCCACCAGATCCGCTTCGAACATGGCGCCGCACCGCCGATCGAGCAGACCATCGTGACCCAAGAGGGCGTCAAGAACCGGCGGGTCGATGTGAGCTTCGCCCCCGCCCCGCCGCCCACGCCACCCCTGGCGCCCACCACGACCGCAACGCCCCCACGGGACCAGCCGCCTGAGCGAGGCGAGCCGATCGTCGGCTACGTGCTTGGTGGAGTCGGCGTGCTCGCCTTGGGCAGCTTCGCTCTCTTCGGCCTGATGGGCAAAGCCGAAGCCGACGAGTACGAAGAGACCTGTGCGCCCACCAAGACCTGCGATGAGACCGAAGTCGATGGCACGCGCACCAAGCTATTGGTAGCCGACGTGTCCCTGGTTCTGGGCATCGCCGCACTGGGCGTGGGCGTCACACTCATCGTGCACCACGAGCTGAGCGACCCCGAGCCGGCTGGCGCGGCGGCCCGACTCGAGCTGCGCCCTCTGCCCGGCGGCGCTACTGGGATGCTGACCTGGCCGTTCTGACGACAGGGCACCCTCTCCCTCGCGGCTACGGCGGAGCGATACAGTCCGGCATCGCCGGATTGAGTCCTTGAGGCAGCGACTGGGGCTGGACGGCCATGGGGCCGATGCAACAGTTGCCGAATTGGCACACTGCCGAAGAGATGCAGTCGTCGTGCGGGTCGGTGAGCGGAGAGATCTCGCTACAATAGCCCGTCGCGCCGACGGTCACGCTACCCAGACAGGCGTAGCAGTTGTCGGTGCAAGCAGTGTCGCAGCAAACACCATCGGCACAGTAATTGGACTGGCACTGAGCACCGTTGTGGCAGGCTTTGCCCAGAAGCTGGTCAGGCACGCAGACGTTGCTGGCGTTGCAGTAATCGGGGACCAGACATTCGGACTCGCTCACACAGGCGACGCAGGTGCCCGCACCGTCACACACCACGCCACCCTCGGTGCAGGTCGCTCCGGTGGCAGCCGGGGGGTTGGACGGGACGCCAGCGGTGCAGACGTCGTCGGTGCACTGGTTGCCATCGTCAGGCAAGTCACTGTTCTGCACGTCCTGGTAGGTGCCCCCCGAGCCGTCACAGAGCAGCACGTTACAATCACCGCCTAGCTGGATGTCGCTGGGCGTGCCTGAGGGTGAGAACTCATCACCGCAAGTGTTCGAGACACAGGTGGCATCGCTACAGTCAGCCACCGGTCCGCATTGTTGGGGCGCATTGCACGCCACGCAGAACCCATTGCCATCGCAATAAAGGCCGCCAGAGGTGCAGGCCGCATTGAGGGGCAGCGGGGGAAACTGGGCCGATCCGTTCACACAGGCCGGTTCGGTGCACTCGACGCCGTCGTCCGCTGGCAGATCCAGGTCATCGGCCACGGTGATGATGTTCCCTTGGCTGTCACATTCCTCGCGCTGGCAATCCTGGGCGGTCTGGTTCGGAAGGGGAAGGCCGTTATTGAGGTAGTTGAAGTCGCAGACGTCGCTCACACAAGTCCGCTCACGACAGAAGGTGTCTACCCCCGGACAGTTGGCGGGGTTGCCGTTACAACCGGTGCACTTGCCCCCTAGGCAGGACATCTGATTGGTGCCGCAGACCGTGCCATCGGTGACCGGCTGAAAAACGGGCTGGCCGCCCGAACAGCCGTTGGTGGTGCACTCGTTGCCGTCGTCGGGCGTGTCGGCGTCGAGCGGATCGTCCTGCGTGCCGCCAAAACCATCGCAGACCGTCACCAAGCAATTGCCGTCAGTCTGCAGGCTCACCTCGGTGTATTCAGCCGCGAAGACCTGCCCGCACTCGCCGCTCTCGCAGCTGCGTTGCTGGCAGTCGTCGTCCTCGGGCAGGGCCGTGCAGTCGCTCGCTACGATGCACTCGACGCAATGGCCGGCGCCGTCGCAGGTCCGCTCGACGCCACACTCGAGCCCGAGTTGGGTGAATTCGGTGAAAGGGATGCCCGAGTTGCAGCCATAAGTAGCGCAGTCGGTAGGGTCGAGCTTGTCGTCGTCATTCTGGGAAATCTGGTTACCCGCTCCGTCACAAACCTCTTGGAGACAATCGCCGTCCGTTTGGTCGGCGGGTTGCAGCAACATCCCGCCAGGCTGGGCGACCATGCCACACTCGCCACCCATGCAAATAGGCGCCTCGCAAGGGCTAGACGGCGCGGGACAATCGGAGGGTCCGGTGCAAGGCGCTTCGCCACCGCCCACTCCGCCCTGGCCACCCCCTCCAACGCTCGGCTGGCCACCGGTGATGCCGTCCAGATCAATGGTGAGCGAGCACGCGCCAACGCCTGCCA
>JAUVCD010000825.1 GCA_030590865.1 Myxococcales bacterium
CCGAGCTTCGCCGAGTCATTTGCTGAAAGGAAAAGGGTCACCCCCGATGATCGATCTCACCATCAACGAAGCTGCCCTCGCCAAGACCGTAGAGCGGGCCCGAGAGCGCAACATCATCATCCCAACCTTCGAGCAGATGGCCGACCCTGACCGGCTCCCCGGGCAGATCAAGACCGCCCTTGGTGACGTCGGGCTGTGGGACGTGAACCCCTTGAACCTCTGTCGCATCACCTGGAAGAACGAGGCCGTGGCCTCCGGCGGTGGTTTCGGCGGTGTGAACTACCTCGAGCTTCCCAAGTCCCTCACCGGCTGTGATGCCCGAATCATCGGTCTGGTCGGCAAGTGGTTTCCCACCGGTGCCCACAAAGTGGGCGCGGCCTTCGGCTGCCTGGTGCCACGGCTAGTGACCGGACAGTTCGATCCGACCACCCAGAAGGCCGTGTGGCCGTCGACAGGCAACTACTGCCGTGGTGGGGCCTACGACTCGTCGCTGCTCGGCTGCGAATCCATTGCCATTCTGCCGGAAGGCATGAGCCAGGAACGGTTTGATTGGCTCGCCAATGTCGCCGGTGAGGTCATCAAGACGCCAGGCAGCGAAAGCAACGTCAAGGAGATCTTCGACAAGTGCTGGGAGCTGCGGAGCTCAGGGGAGGATCTGGTGATCTTCAACCAGTTCGACGAGCTGGGGAACTACCTGTGGCACCACGAGCTCACCGGGCGCGCAATAGCCGAAGTGCTCGAGCGGGAGCTAGGACCGAATGATCGCTACCACAGCGTGGTTTCCGCGACAGGCTCGGCAGGCACCATCGCCTGCGGTGATTACTTGAAGAAGCTCTTCCCGGCCAGCAAGGTGGTGGCCAGTGAGGCGCTCCAGTGCCCGACCCTGCTCCGCAATGGCTTCGGCGCCCACCGCATCGAGGGGATCGGCGACAAACACGTGCCGTGGATCCACAACGTGCGCAACACCGACATGATCGTGGCCGTCGATGACGAGGCCACCATAGCGCTCATGCGCGTATTCAACGAGCCGGCGGGCCGCGCCTATTTGACCAGCAAGCTGGGGCTCACCGCCGAGGTGGTCGAGTCACTCGATCTGCTCGGCATCTCGAGCGTGGGCAACCTGCTGAGCGCGATCAAAGTGGCCAAGTGGCACGAGCTCGGTGAAAACGACGTCGTGGTGACCGTGTTCACCGACTCGATGGAGCTCTATCAGAGCCGGCTTGCCGAGCTCAACGAAGAGCGCGGCGAGCTGACCGAGGTCGAGGCGGCAGCGGCCCACGAGCGCTGGCTCCGAGGCGTCACCACCGATCACATGGAGGAGCTGACCTATCCGACCCGACAAAGGGTCCACAACCTGAAGTACTACACCTGGGTCGAGCAGCAGGCGAAGACCTACGAGGAGATCCAGCGCCAGTGGTACGATCGGGATTACTGGACCGCCATACCGGCTGCCGTCGAGCAACTCGACGAGCTGATCGTCGAGTTCAACCGCCGCACCGGCCTCCTGTCGGCTTGATGATGAGCCGCGCCTCGGCGCGCGGCCTGACGGTCACCTTGGCCCTCGGGTTGCTCGCCTGTGACGGCCAAGAGGTGGATCGGCCAGCCAAGGGACCGGCCAGCGCCTCGCCTCCACCATCCGCAGCGGTGAGTGCCGCGCCCAGCAACCCGCTAGGTGCCGCCGTAGACGACAAACCGGTCGTCATCCGGTCGATACTGGCCCACTCGCGAGGCGGCCGTGCCTTGCAGCTGACCTTCTCGACCCACGAGCTCAACTGCCAGGACCTGCGCCGTCGGGGCACCTTGCTCGAAGTTGGCGAAACAGCCTTCGACATCACCCTGGCCGAGCAACTGACGCCAGACGGCAAGCAGGCTTGGGCCGTCACCCGAGTGCGCTTGGGAAAGACCTCCCGGCAGGGCAACCTGGGTGAGGCCACCGTCAGCGCCGACGATCCCAACAAGACGGTGCGGGCCACGGTGAAGCTGGCACTGCGCAACCCAGCGGGCCGCGGCACGCCTCGATCGCTGCAGCTCAATGGAGAGGTGACCGCGCTGGGCTGCGGGTTGATGACCGGGTTTCAAACCAGCGACGCCCGCTACCAGAAGGAGCTACAGGTCGACCTCGCAGGCACGCGGATCGCGATCCATGGTGCAACACTGACCCAATCGGCAAAAGGGACAGTCTTGCGGCTGTCGAGCGAGCCCCACACCTGCAGCACCGGACCGGTGGGCGCTGACTGGGCCTTCGCCTTGACGCTCAGCGACCAGGAGGCGGTCACCGACGCCGAGCTGTCGGGCTACCGACTCCCCCGACGCCTCCAATCTTCAATCGATGAAGAGAGGATCGCCGCCCGCCTCACAACCCAATCCGATGGCGGTATCGGGACGACAGTGCAGCTGAACGGCAAAGCAACCATCGGCGGCTACCTGCTCGAGGTCAACGGCACGGCACGACCGAAACTCTGCGCCCCAGCCAACAGCCGCTAGCTCGACAAGGGGGGAGTCATGTGCGCTCTGCGGCTCGCGACCGAACTTGCGGTTGAACTGGTCCATGAACCCCGCGTCGAGGAAGGCGTTTGCTTCTTCGATGGAGCTGACCCCCGCGAGTCGCTGCTCCTTGACCAACCGGTCCTGCAAAGTGAGGTGCGCCCGCTCGACATAAACGCCCTATGTCGCGTCCGGCAGAATTGCCATAATCGCTTGATATGCGAAAATTGGGGGAGGTCGCTGCGAGACAGAAATAGCACAGCGCGGCGCCTCTCTCGTGAGCTCAGCTTCTCTCGCCAGTTGACAAACTCATGGCCGGTCGCAAATTCATCTTGCGGCCTGCCGGCAGGTCATCGTGCGGGGTTTGGACTTTGGAAGAGGGAAGCACACCGATGCGTCAGGTCCACGGTCACGAGGTCATCGACCTCATCATGAGCTTGGGTGATTCGTTTACGAGAGAATCCCTGCGCGACGAGATCGTCAATCACTTCGGCGAGGATACGACATTCTTCTCGTGCTCCACGGTCGGCATGACCGCAGACGAAGTCATCCAGTTCTTCGAGAGCAAGGGCAAGTTTGCCTTTGGCGAGGACGGACGAGTGCGCGCGGCTTTCCAACGTTGCGAGCACTGACCCTCGCCCAGAACCATCCGAGGCGACGGATCTCTTGGGCCATGGCGAACTCGCGACCGGGATCCTCCTCCGGTGCGGTGAACAGCAGCGAGCTCGCTCAAGCCAAATCGACGCCGCAGGCGCGCAGCCACCAGTGCCTGAGCCGCAGGTTCCGCCGGATCAGCGCTGGTGGACGCCCAGGACGGTCTGGTTCGCGCGCAGGGGCGGCACACCGGGCTTCCAGGTTCGCCAGACCTCGAGGGTGTGCTCGCCGGGCTCGCTGATCTCGAGGGCGCAGTTGTCCATGGGACCCCAGAAGCGACCGACCTTCTGCTCATGCTCGTTGGTCACCCAGGCGTCGCCTTTCAAGGGGTCACAGGTGAGCGCGCCGACGGGCGAGCCGTCCCGGGTGAGTTGGATGTGAAACTCGATCGAGTGGGGCATCACGCCCTGGTGGCTGTACGCGCCGTCGACGAG
>JAUVCD010000654.1 GCA_030590865.1 Myxococcales bacterium
AGGTCTGCGACCCGAGCACCCAAACCTGCGTGGACGACCAGTGTACCGACGAGAGCTGTCCCGACGGCTCATGGTGCGATCCGGTGACCGGGACCTGTGGCGATGATCCCTGCTCGGGGGTCCAATGCCCGGATGGCCAGACCTGCACCAACGGTGACTGCTTCGACGACGGCGGCGGAGGCGGCGGCGGCAGCGGCGGCGGTGGCGAAGGGGGCAGCACCTCGACCTCCACCAGCACCAGCACCAGTAGCGGCCAGGGCGCCACCGACAACGACGGCGTCTTTGGGATGCCCACCGGTGGCGGCGGTTGCTCCTGCGATCTAGGCGGTCGGCGCAGTGGCGCTCCGCTTGGTTGGTTGGCGCTGCTCAGTCTGGGCCTGGTCGCGAGCCGGCGGCGGTCCTGGCTTCGTGCAGGTCGGCAAGGATCGGCGCATGAGCCACAGTGACCGATCAAGGGCTGCACTTTGGACTGGCTGGCTGTTGGGGCTGATGGTGGCCGGCTGGGTCACCGCCAGCTGCAGCAGTGACGACGAGATGTTCGGCCCAGGATCTCCGGGCACCGGCACCGGTGGATCAGCGACCAGCTCGGGCCAGGCCGGTGAGGGGGGTTCGTCATCCACCTCGACCGGCACTGGCGGCAGCAGCGCCAGCAGCGGCACCGGCGGCGGGGGTGGAGGCACCGCCGGAGCTGGCGGAACGCCGGTGGGCAACGGCTGCTCCGACGGCACCCGTGAGTATCTGAGCGATGCGGTCCTGCAGCCGAACATGACCGGCTGCTCGGGCGGCTTTTCCATCGCCGGCGTCACCACCCCCGCATCGCTGCAACCGGCTTGCGGCCGGATCGCAGGCAACGACTCGAGCAACCCGACAGGCACCGGCTGCTCGGTAGAGGATTTGTGCTCCGAGGGATTCCACGTGTGCCACGGCGCCGTTGAGGTTGCCCAAAAGTCAGCGAGTGGCAACTGCCCCCCCTCACCTATCAGCTCACCGACCTTCTGGCTCACCCGCCAGGTGCAGAACGACCAAGGGTCCTGCTCTCAGCCGCCGAACACCAACAATCTCACTGGCTGCGGCACCGTCGGCTCGACACCCCCATCGTCCTGCCTGCCCCTCGACCGATTCTTGCGCTACAGCAACTGCGAAAATAGCCTGTCCTGGTCCTGCGGCTCGCTCCAGACCATGTTCCAAGAGGCCGCGCTGGTGACCAAGTCGGCGCCTTCTGAAGGTGGCGTGCTGTGCTGTCGCGACTGACGAGCTGCCCGGTCAGTCAAAGCTGCGCCAGAAGGCGGAAAGCTCGGTGATCGGGTCCTCGGTGACGAGCTCGGTCGGGGCAAAGCGGAACCAGTCTTCAGGCAAGCAATCCACGTAGGGTGACTGGGCGAAACGACGCCCCAACAGCATGACGATCCCACGATCGTCAGGGGACCGAATCACGCGACCGGCAGCCTGGATCACCCGCTGCATGCCTGGGTAGACCATGGCGTAGCGAAAGCCGCTCTCGTCGTGCTCGTCGTAATGACGTTTCATCACCTGTCGCTCGAATCCCACGGCGGGGAGACTCGGTCCCACCACGATGGCCCCGATGAGCTCGTCGCCTGGCAGATCCACTCCCTCGGAGAACACGCCACCGGTGACGGCCAGCAGCAACATGGGTCCGGAGCTCTGTCGGAAGCGCTCGAGCAGCAGGTCACGAGACGGGAGGGGCATGGAAGGCATTTGGACCAGGACCTGATCCGCGGGCACAGACAGCAGCGGCCGAACCTTCGCGAGATAAGCAAAAGACGAGAAGTAAGCGACATAGCGCCCCGCCTGAACGGCTACCGCCTCGCTGATCAGTGCGGCAATCTGCCCGGTGTAGCCGTCCCGCTCTCGAAAGGTGGTCGACACGGTGGGCACGACGACCGCACGACGGTGCTCGCTGGGAAAGGGCGATGGCGCGCTCGTCAGAACTGGATCGAGGGCTCCGAAACCCAACACCTCGGCGTAATAGGAAAGGGGCGTCAGCGTCGCGCTCATCGCCACAGTGCCCACGGCGCGCTCGTGACACCGCGCCAGCCGGCGCGCTGGATCGACACAAAGAACGCCCACGCCCCGTCCGCCTGGTGCGTCTTGGTTGGCGACATAAGTCACCAACTCAGGCTCTTCACTGCCCACCAGCGCGCCGAGGGTGCCCGCGTCCTCGAGCAACGTCATCACCGGGTCGGCCGGCTCGATGTAGGCTCGACGCCAATTGTGATGACCGTAGCGCAGCTGCAGCTCGCTCGACCGGCTCGCCAGCTCGATCCAGTCGGCCCCGCACAGAGCATGAGGCGTCCGTCCCTCGACAAAGCCACGCTCACCGTCGTCGGCGGCACGCAAGACATCCGTGATGGCCTCACGAACCGAGTCGCACAGCCCGATCAGGTCCTGCTCGAGGCGCCGATCACTGAGCGGCGTCCGGTGTAGCCCACCGACCACCGCCGCAACCGAGCGGTCGGCAACGAAAGGAGAGAAATAGTCCCGAGCCCGATCGAACAGATTGTGAGCTTCGTCGACGACGACCACGGCGCCCCCGGCGCGGTCATCTACCGGTCCAGTGCCGAGGGACACTGCCGGATGGAACGCGTAGTTGTAGTCGCCGATGACCAACTCCACCCGTCCGACTAGCTGCATGGACAACTCGTAGGGGCACAGCATCAGCGCTTCGCCAAACTGGTAGATCCGGTCCCCGTCGATATGCACCGCTGGCGCGAGCAGCTGGTCGACCGCCGCCGCCTCGACCTCGCGCCGATCGTAGTCGGCGAAAAAGGGGCACCGTTCGGGGTGACACTGGAGCGTGCCTTCTGGACACATGCGCTCTTTGGCTCGCAAGGTCACAGCGGTCAAGATGCCAGGCTCGCAGCCGGCTTTGCGGACCAGCGCTTCGAAGGTGCTGGCCGCCAGGCGCTGTTGGGTCCCCTTGGCAGTCGCGAAGAGTACTGGAGAGTCGTTTTCCAGTCCGTAGCGAAGGGCGGGCAGCAAGGCGCTGATCGTCTTGCCAATGCCGGTGGGCGCCGTCGCCAGCACCGGCTGGCCGGCAGCCAAGGCGGTAGCGATGATATCGCTGAGCTCGAGCTGATGGGGCCGCGGCTCGGGAAATGGGAACTGCAGCCGCTCGGCCAGCTCGCGACGGTGGGTGGCGCGGCGTTCCGCGAGGTGGGCTCGCTCCAAGGCCAGTCGCAGCTGCTCGTCGAGCTCGGCGGCGGTGCGAGATCGGTCGTAGTCGGCGCTGATGGTCCGGCGCGTGCCGTCGACGAGGGACAGGAGCACCACCTGAGCCGCCACCTCGGTGGCTCGTCCCGCTTCGTCCAGGCACAGGGCATAGAAGCGAGCCTGCCGGCGGGCCTCAGCAAAGTCATCGGCCTTGGAGGCGGCGAGCTCATTGGCGTTGAGCATCACCGACTTGAGCTCCTCCACGACGGCGCAATCCTCAGCCCACGCCACACCATCAATCCGACCTCGAACGCGGGCCTCGTAGCCATCGATCTGGCGGGTCAGCGCCACCGACAGCTCGCTGCTGCGCTCCGCGCCGCCATCGTGCTCATCCCGGTAAGCTTCGTGGGCGCGACGACCGAGCTCGGCGCGCAGCGCACCAAAGCCGCCGATCCCTCGCACCCGTTGTTGCGGCGGTGTGGCGAGCTCACCCACGCCAATGGTGATCAGCTTGCGCTCCAGATCGACCCGCATCGCGGGGATCATCATAGGACGCCGATCGTCGTGGCTCCACACCGCTGCTAGGCATTCGGCTAGGCCCGGAATAAGCGCGGTGGAGCCGCGCAGCGCTGAACAAGGCGCCTGGCGGCCGCCACCCAACGGCGAAACACGCCGGCTGATTCCGTACACTTGGCCACTCTGAAGGGCGGCACGGAGGTTGCGACATCTGAAGCAACACTCGCTCACTCCTCCAGGCCGCCGGGGCGGCTGACCGCTGCCGGCCACTGTTCGCCATGTCCCACCTAGCCCACACAGCCAGGTCACCACGGCTACTCGACCAGGTCCGTGCCGCCATCCGTTGTCGCGGCATGAGCCGCAGGACCGAGAAGGCGTACGTCGGCTGGATTCGCCGCTTCATCCTCGTCCACGACAAGCGTCACCCAGCGGAGATGGGCGCTCCAGAGGTCACCGAGTTCCTCTCGTCGCTCGCCGTTCAAGGCGCGGTGGCCCCCGCCACCCAAAACCAGGCCCTCGCCGCGCTGCTCTTCCTCTATCGACGCGTCCTCGGCCAGGGGCTTCCCTGGCTTGACGAGCTCGTCCGAGCCAAGCGCCCCAGACGCCTACCCGTGGTGCTGACGCGCGCCGAGGTGCAAGCCGTCCTCGAGCAGCTCACGGGCCTCCCACGCCTGGTGGCCACCCTGCTTTATGGCACCGGTCTTCGACTCCTCGAGGGTCTGCAGCTCCGGATCAAGGATCTGGACTTCGCCAGCCGCACCATCATCGTCCGCGCCGGCAAAGGCAACAAGGACCGAGTCACCGTGCTCCCGAAAGCGCTCGTCGCACCGCTCATCGACCACCTCGAAGCCACCAAAGACCAACACCAGGCCGACCTCCGCCGCGGCGCCGGCTGGGTCGAGCTACCCAATCGTCTCGGCCGCAAGGTCCCGGGCGCCGGCCGCGACTGGCGCTGGCAGTGGGTCGTCCCGGCCACCCGCACCTACTGGCACGCCGAAACGGGCCAACGCCGCCGCCACCACCTCCACGAATCGGTCCTGCAACGCGCCATGACCGCAGCCGTCCGAAGCTCAGGCATCACCAAACGAGCCAGCTGCCACACCCTCCGCCACGCCTTCGCCACCCACCTCCTCGAGGACGCCTACGACATCCGCACCATCCAGCAGCTCCTCGGCCACAAGGACGTCCGCACAACCATGATCTACACCCACGTCCTCCTCAACCAACGCGGCGGCATCCAAAGCCCCGCCGACAGCCTCCTCAAAACGCCCCTCCTCCTCCCAGAGCCCACCGCAATACCCAGCGCCCCCTCGCAGCCTATCGCGCAACTCACCGCCCCGAGCATCGACCCGGACCCCAACGATCGAGACTAGTTGCGCCCGCCTCCCGCCCCAAACCCGCGTGTTACACTGACCAGTTGAATAATATAGTTGGACTGACGAAGAGCCATGTGGTCGGTAGAGAACATCGGGATTCGGCCGGTGCAGCTCGACTTCACGTCGGCAGGACTCGCGACACACGACACCAATGAGGTCTTGTTCGACGGCGTCCGTTTCGCCAACGCGGTTGACCTCACCAACTGGGATGCCGAGGAGTTCCAGCCACAA
>JAUVCD010000092.1 GCA_030590865.1 Myxococcales bacterium
ACCGAACCCGCAACACCGGCTACAACCGCCGCGGCAGCAAGGATAGCCAGCTTCGGTAGCTGCCCTGGGCGTCAACCCGGGACGGGGCGACCCCACGCGCTCGAACCCGAGCACGCCCCCGCTTCCCTCACCCTTCCGACCCCGACCTAGAGCAAAATTCGGGCTCGGGGTCGTGCTCGGACGCGAGCGCGTGGGGGAAGCGGAAGCGACGACTATCCTGTCAGAAGGAGCCTCAGGGCAGCCGATCGGGCTAGCGAAAGTCACGACCTGGCAGGTAGGTGCCGCAGCCCGACAGGACTATGTTGCGGCTCGGTAGGGCCGAGTTCTGAGGCGCCGAACAGTGAAGCTGGAGATCACGAGAGACTCCGTCGAAGCGCTCTTTCAACGCAAGGGCGTGCGCGTGGTGACCAAGACGCTCCTCGTGGTGGTCCTGACCTCCCTCTCAACCTTCTTCTTCGGCTTCTGCCTGCCTTTTTTCTGCCTGGCCTTCGAGATCCTGCCGAGCCTCGGAGTGGGAGGGGTGGTCTACTTGTTCTTCGGTGGCGTCTTCGGCCTGCTCTTCGGGGGCATCTCCTCGACCGTCAGCCTCGCACGGAGCACAGGCCTGGTGACGCCTTACACCAAGGTGCTCTTCAGTGCGCTTTGCATCCTGGTGGTCGCCTTCGTCGTCTCCTGGGCCACCATGACCGAGCGCTTCTCCCACGTCTGAACAACAAGGGCGCTTGGAGCAACTTTTGTCCCAGCACCAACCAGACCACGGCTAGGGTACCTTCGTTCCCTGCCGATCATTGAACCATGGCTGAGAAGAAGGACGTCCTATCCTGGAAGCTCGTGCTCCTCATTGGAGGGGTCATCGTGGCAGTGACCGTGGCCGCAATGGTGTCGATGGGAAATCCCTTCCGACCCGCCGATGTGACGCTCAAGGTCCCGACCCTCGGACAACCCGCGAAAACCGCCATGCCCCTGGCCGCTGGCGCTCGATTGACTTTCGCAGTCTATGCCGAGGAGGCCACCATCCGCAGCCCGCACGACGCCTTGTTGCTCCACATCGAGTTGCTCAAAGGCGACACGCTGGCCGTGGCGACGAAGTGTGTCGGGATCGACGGCGGGCCTGACAAGGCAAGCCAGCCAGAGGGAGTGACCTTCGGCCCAGCAGGCTGCCCTCTGACCGTGCCCGACTCGGGCGTCGATGCCATTCAGGTCACGGCCAATTGGAAAGGCGGAGGCGAGGGCATCTCCCTCACCGGAGTGGCGATCAAGGTGTTCGTCGACACCGAGTGAGCTCGTTACTCCACCGGATCGATCGCGACGGTCTCGAGCGCCTCGAGACCAAGCTTGGCCCGGGCAGCCGCATAGGCGTCGCTCACCGAGAAGGCAATCAGGTCGCGGGCTTCGGCTTGGCGCCCAATCCACTTGACCCGATCCGGTCCTGAAGGCGGTGGGCCCTGGGCGCTGCCATAAGACCAGGCAATGGCTTCGAGCGCCACGTTGGGATCCCCAATCGCCAGCAAGGCGGCCCGGGAGCCCCAAGCGTTCGACACCGTGTTGAGGCTCGAGGCGCGATTGCCAATGGACCCGATCACCTCACTGGCCAAGAGATTCACCTGCGGGTTGACCGGCGGAGGAGCACCCTCCTTCATCTTGGCCAAGAACTCGCTGACCTTGCCGGGATCGACGCCTTGGGGCTCGAAGCTCGGGCTATGCAGCTTGAGGTAGGCTGCCACCAGTGGCCACAGATCGATCGGAGCCGTGCGTGACAAGGGCGCCGTGCGGCTTTGCAACACCTTGAGCGCACGATGAATCAAGAACTCGCGCGCCAGCTCCTTTTCCGTAGTGATCAGCTGAACCCCGAAGCACAGCGTAGGTGGCTCGACTCGCGCTGGAACACACACCAGACCCAGGGCGTTGCTGGCGACCACCTCGACGTTGGGCAGCCCATAACCGGCGGCGATCTCTCGGGTTCGTTCAACGACGTCGGCATTGGCCGGCGGCAGCGGCTTGGCACGGAGCGATTGAAGATTGAACGGAACCGCCGGATCCATCAGCGACCCGGTCGCGCCGAGCAGCGCACGGAACGACGGCGTAAACACGTCGGGAGCGAGGTATTCGTCCAGCTCGCCCTGACCGGCCATCGGACCGGCGCCTTCGACATAGGCCGGCTGACCTTGAATGGCCGCCAGGCTCGCTTCGGCGATCGCCGCCGCATCGGCCTGATTCCGGAGCCCGGCCACAGTCTTCACCATGGCGAATAGCGCCGGCTCGAAGCGCCCGGCATTGAGCCCTCGACGAACCTCGGCCTGAGCTCGCTCGACCAGCATGTCTGCCGCCGGATCCTGTCCATTGCGACGATAGAAGTCATAGAGCGCAGACATTGCGGAGGCTTCGCGGCTGAAGGTCCTGCGCGCCTTGACTAGCGTCTGCTCTGCTTGCTTGAGATCCCCCGACGCTTCGTAAATCTCCGCCAGGCGAATCGTGCCCTGACACTTCTCTTGAGGCGTCTTGGCAGCCTCGACCAGCTGTTGCTGCTGCTCGAACGCCCCCGCCGTGTCACCGGACCGCAGCGCCAGCCCCACCAACTTCTCCCGGGCAGCCGTGTTGTCCGGTGCCAGCTTCAAGACCTGTTGATAGGCTTGCTCAGCTCGCTCCAGGTTGGGCAGGTGCTCGTCGTAGAGAGCGCCCAGCCGGAGGTAGATGTCGCACTGCTGCTCTGGCTCGGCGACGAGCCGGCCGAGCTGGATCAGGGTCTGCTCGACAGCATCCCAGTCTTCCTCGGCCCCACAGACGTCGGCGTAAGCACTGAGCGCATCGGGGTTGTCAGGACTCGCCTCGAGGGCGGCACTGAGGGCGAATCTCGCCTCGGAGGGGGCCCCGGCCTGCACCAACATCTTGCCCCGCATCACCTCGAGCTGGACCCGTTCGTCCGGATCGGTCACTCGCTCGAGCCGCGCTGCAAGCAACTGAGCCAACTCGCGCTTCGCGCCAGCGGCGAGGTAGATCGCCTGCAAGCGCTCGAAGGCGTCCTCGAAAGACGGATCGACCTCCGCAACCGCCTCGAGAAGGCGTCGCCCCTCAGCTTGTCCCACCTGGTCATCCAGGGACAGCCACAGCGTGGCGGCCTTGTACAACTTGGCGGCCCGCTCCCGCGGCGCCTGACAGGCCAGCCCCACAGCCTCATAGGCGTCTGCCGCATCTGCTGGCGCGCCGACTCGCTCGAGCAGGCTCGCCCGCTCAAGCAGCCCGATGGGATGGTGAGGCCACAAGTCGACCACGTCGCCGAGCAACACCGCGGCACCCTCGTCATCACCAAGCACCAGGTTGGACTGGGCCGCACGCAACAACAGAGTGGCCTGATCGATCGGCGCCGCGGCCAACTCAGCGAGCTCACGGTCCACTGCCGATGCCTGCTCATGGTCGCCTCGCGCCCGCGCCAACACGGCAGTCTGCCGCATGGCCCAAATGCTGTCCGGATTGCTGGCAAAGGCGATCTGCACCGGCTCCACAACGCCATCCAAGTCACCGGCAGCCTGCCGCAGACGAGCGGCAAGCATCGCTTGGCCCACCGACTCGGGGCCATCGAGCACCTGTGCCACCGCCAAGGCCACGCAGTCCAAACCCTCTTCCGACCCATCGCCAATGAGCATCGACTCCAGGGCGTACAAGGTCGGCAGATCACCAGGAGTGTCGTCAATGATGGCGCGCAGCGCAGCCGCCGCCTTTTCTTTGTCACCCCGACCGGCCGCCTCGATGCGGGCAAGAAGCGTCAGTAGACCGCGCCGCTCAGCCGGATCCTGGGCTTGGCGAATCTGCGTCGACAGGGTCTCGACGACCTCATCAGCGCCCTGACCGCGGAGGGCATAGCGCTGTGCGAAGACCGGCGCGAGCTGCTGGTCACCTGCTTCGAGGGCTTGGGCGACCGAGGCAGCAGCTTGCTCGACATCACCTTCGAGTTCGTGCGCCAGGGCAGCCTCGAGGGCCATCACGCCGGCGCCGGCGCCACCTGCTGCAACGCGCTCAGAAAGCCAAGCCGCACGATCGTCGGTGACGCCTGCCGCTTGCTCGTAAAGCTCGCGCAGGCAGTAATCGGCGGGCCGAGCACGATGGGCCTCCTCGAGCAGTCCAGCCCGCACATCCTTTTCTTCGGCCGACAGGCTCAACGCCTGGCGCACCGCAATGCCCACCGAATCGCCGGGCTCGGTGGCCACCGACCGCTGCTGGTCGAGCCAGTACTGCTCGCCCTCGGTGTCACCCATCGCCTGGGTCACATACTTGCCGATGAAACCCGCCACGGGGATCTCGGGCTGAACCTCCGCCGCCTGGCGCAATAGCGCCTCGCCAGCCACTTCCTCGCCCTCGACCTCCATCAGCCCCAGCCCGGCCTCCGTGAATGCCAGGGCGACCCGTGCCGGATCCTCCAACGACTCAGCGAAGTGGATGAGGTTGCCGGCAGCCGCCTCTGGCTCGGCACCTGTCATGCTCATGCGCAGTACCGCCTCGTCGCCAGGCGCAGCGGTCAAGGCACGGTCGACGTCGATGAGCATTTGGTCATGATTGCCCGCGATCTCGGCCAGCAGGGCACTCGCCATCGCCCGTTCGCGATCCAGGCTCCCAGACAGCTCGGCCGACTCGAGCAGAGCCTCGGCCACCCGTCCGACCTGTTTGGTCTCGAAGCAATGCTCGAGCAAGACGGCACGAGCCGCACCGTGCACCGGATCCACTTCGAGAAGCTCGGTGGCGCGGTCACGGAGCGCCATACCCAAACCGAGGTGCTCGAGCGAGCGCCCCTCGGGCCCTGATGGCGGAGACGAAGCCGCGCTGTCCCGCGCGGGTTCGTCGTCCGGAGGGCCGGGCGGCATGGTGGGGGCATCGTCGTCGTCGTCGTCTTCGCTCCCTGCGGAAACGACGGCCCCAGCCAGCGCCATCTCGGCAGATTCGAGCGAGACGCCTCCCGCCCCGGACGGCTCGGGGGGCGACGACACAGCACTCGGGGTCGAGACGACGGGATGCTGAGCCGCGGCGGCTAGCTCGCGACCCAATGCTGCTGCAGCGCGGGACTGCAGCTCGCCCACATCGAGCACCTCCCGTGCCGAGCTCTTGGGGTCCGTCAAGACCGCCGCAGTCGCGGCAGCGAGTGGTGCATGTGCTTCGACCTGAACACCGCGACGCAGAAACTCTTCCAGATCGCTCAGTCGTTCACCGGTCAGCCCGGCGATCGCCAGACGCTCGGCTACCGAGATCACCCTCTCGCCGGCATCGTTGGCCACGTCCACCGCGGTGTCCGTATCCCCAGTTTCGATAGCGCGCAGCGCTTTGGCACGTACGGCCATCGCCCCATGGGATCCCTCACTGACCCGCGCCAAAGCCTTGACGGATTCGTCTCTGAGCTCGTTGTGTGGAGCGGCCAGAACACTAATCAGCCACGCTGCCCCGGGAGCGAACTCGTCGTGCTGCTCGAGCAGAGTCAGCGCCGCGATCGCCTTGGGCAGATCGCGCTTTCGCACAGCAGCTCGTGCCGACAACAGCCCTGCGTAGGGCGAGTCGGAAAGCTCGCCCTCGGTCCCGTCACTCCGAATGGACTTCAGCACCTCGCAGGCTCGAGCCAGCGCCTCGGCACCATCACCGCGGAAGGCGACCTCGCCAACCTCATCGGTCGACGCAAGCCGCTGCGTCAGTCGCGCAATCTGGGGGCGCAAATCGTCAGCAGAGGCGCGCTCTGCCTGGTCGAGACGACGGGCAGCGGCATCCGCATCGCCGTGAGTGAGCCGCGCAACCTCAGCACCAAGACAATTGGCGTGAAGCTTGGCCCCCGCCGTCGGTGCCACGCGGGCCTCAGCGTCGAGTGCGTCGGCGACCTCAGTCCAGCTTCCTTTGGCCATCAGGATGCCGCGCAGCTGGCGGTACGCCAGCGGTGAGCTCGGGGCGAGCTCAACGGCCTCGCGGGCCACCGTCTCGGCTTTTTCTTCCTCGCCGGCCATGGCGTAGAGTTCCGAGACGACCAGCAGGGCGCTAGCCCGCTCAGCAGGTTGCTCACGATCCGGCGCTTCTCGCTGAAGCCAACCGGCCCGGTCTACCCACGCGTCGCGCTCCCCTTGCTGCATCAAGGTGAGAACCGCCTCAGGCCCCTCCCGTCCGTCGATGTCGAAGACATCGTCTTCTTCGATGGCCGTAGTGGTCAGCTCCACCTCTCCAGCGGTCTCCGCGACGATCTCTGCCTCGCCGGACTCGCTCTCCATGTCGCCGAAGGCTTCGTCTTCCGCAACCTCGACGCTTTGGACCTCAGCGGCAGGCGCGCTCGCTTCGTCGTCCTCCGGCGGCGTCTCCGCCTGGAGCTCGGGCTCCCCATCTGGCTCTGGGTGGACCGCACCAGCGTCAGGGCTGGCATCGACATCCGTGGCCGGGTCGAGGACCTCGGCAGGCACCATCGCTGGCGTGGGCTCAGGCGTCAGCTCACCGTCCGATGGCGTCGCGACCTCAGCAACCCCATCCTCCACAACAGGGGGCTGACCCGGTGGGCGCGGCGGCGCTGGTGGCCGAGGTGGCACCGGTGGCCGAGGCGGTGCCGGAGGCCGCGGTGGTGCCGGTGGGCGCGGCGGTGCCGGCGGACGCGGCGGTGCCGGAGGCCGTGGTGGTGCCGGCGGCAGCGGTCGGCCGGGAGCGGAAGGCTCCTCCCCAGTCTCCGCAGCAGGCACCGGCGCCGCATCTCCCTCACCCTGTTCGGCTGCTGCCACTTCCTCAGTCGCTACGCGGGCGGTGGCGCCGAGCGGCGACTGTTGGGCTGGGCGAATCGCGTCGGTGAAGTCGATCCCCGGACCAGCCGGTCCGTCCCCTGCGAGCACTTCCGGCGGCCCGCCGTCGGTGAAGATTGGCTTCGTTTGGTCAGCCCCGTCGATGGGCTCCACGGGGTCGCTGACAGGCCCCCCTTGTTCGACCGGCGGCACCTCGTAGGGTTCCGCATAGGGCACAGGCTCAGAAGGCGCGTCCGGGAGTCTCTCAAGGGTTTCGAGCTCCTCACGAACCTCCGGCGGAGTCTGTCCAGGAGCCTCGCCAGTGCGTGCCACCATCTCGCCAAGCGTGGGCTCGACCGCGGCGGCAGCCGCTGCACTACCCAGTGCCACCGTCTCCGGCTCCGGCGAAGGCGGGGGCTCCGGGGCAGCCTGTTGGGGCTGCGGTGTCGGCTGGTCTTGGCGGTCCGCGGTGTCCTCATCGAGCAGCTCGTCACCAAAGAGCTGGTCAAACAGCGCGTCCCCTTCAGCTTCGGTCGGGATCGCGTCACCGACGACTTTCGGCTCACGGGACACCAAGCGGCCACCGGGCCCTGACGGGCGATCGCTAGCCTGACTGGCCGAATCCCGACTTGGCTGGGGCGGTTTCGAGGAATTGCTCATGCGACCCCCATGCCCAGCTTGCGGCGCAGATCCATGTACTCAGAGGAGAGCGCGAAGGCCAAGAGGCACTTCGCCCGTTCATTCGTGGTCAAGGTGGCTCGAGCCGGCGCACCGGCAGGCCCGACAATCTGATCCATGACGCTCGCCGGATCACCAGAAGCGATGAGCGCCATCCGGTCGATACTGCGGCGGGCAGCGTCCACCCATTCCAAGGCGTCCTGTTTCGATGCGGCGGCGCGCTCGCAGGCATCCACCACCAGCTTGCGCAGCTTGCGGCTCATGGCCTTCTTGATGACTCGCTGCACCTCGTTGTAGACCGCATAAGGCGGTGGCGACACCGACACGCCCGCGTTGATGCTGACCGCCGAGACGATCGCCGCGACGGTGTGCTCGTCGCAGTACATCACCGCCGTAGTTCCACGACGCAGGGCGAAGACCTCACGAGCCACCGCCGAGCGGCCGGCCGTGTTGAGGGGCGCCTTGATGTCCGGACCGACAACCAGCATGGGCCGGTCCCCGGCGACCCCCTTGACGGCCTTGGAGTCCCGACCGCCCACGTAGAGCTCGAAATCGGCGAAGCCGAGCGCCCCCATCCAGTGGGAGATTTCGGTACGCAGTCGATCACCACCTTCGACGCGCTGCTTGCGGCCGACCTTTTCCGACTTGAGTGACGGCCCGAGGGCCTCGCTGATGGCGGTCGCGACCTGGGCGAACATCTCGGGAATCGGCCCAGAATCATCATTGTCGGCAATGGCCAAAATGGCATTGGCGTCCAGCACCAGCTCGGGCGTCTTGTCCGACCGCGCCGCGATCTGGGCGATGGTCGAGCGCGACTTTTCACTATCGTCGCCCAGGGCCACCGCACAACCGAGCGCGGCGCGGCAAAGGTCTTCAGCCCCCCGGCTCTCGGCGATCTCAGCGATGAGCGCCACTCGCTCCGTGTCGAAGGGATCGGCCGCGTGTTTCTCCAGTAGCAACCGCAGAGCATTGGGTACCGCTACCGACTTGAGCTCGTCGGAGACGTCCTGGCGAATCAACAATTGGACGCCTTCGTGATCGTCGCCCTCCTCGATGAGCAGCTTGCGCACCGCCTTGGCAGCCCGCTTCGGCGCATCGAGTTTGTCACGGCAAATCGCCATGGCGAGCCGCGCCGCCTCGGCCCGTCCTTCCGAGCTCTCCCGCTCTTCCATGAGTCGTTCGAGGATCTTCACGGCCTCGTCCCAGTTACCCACCCGCGCTGCAGTCCGGGCAAGCCGCTCTCTGACCTTGAGGGTCGACAGGCCGTCCCGGTACAGAGCCAAGAGCACCTCGAGCGCCTTGTCTGGTTTTTTGAGTCGTTTCTCGAACAGATCGACGGCCGCCACGCCAGACATCAGCCGCTGCTGCTCAGGCGCTTCGTCCAGGGTCGCGAGCCGGGCGAGCAAGGGCGCCGCCTCGGCGAACTCGCCGCGAGTGATGCTGATTTCACCGGACAACGCCAGCGCGCCGACATGATCGGGCTCGAGCATCGTCACGTCCCTGAGAGACTTGAGCGCACCCTCCTGGTCGCCCTTGCGACGCAACACCCGCGCTCGCTCCCAGTACATCTTGGTGAGCTCGATGGTGTCCTCGCAAACCCCGACCCGCAGATCGATCAACTCGAGCTGCCGAGCATCCTCGTTGCGCGCCCGCACCGCGCGGAACAACTTGTCGAAAGCCACCGCCCGCGTCTTGTCCCGCTCGAGAGCCCGCTGAAAGGCGATCTCCGCATCATCTTTCGCGTCCGTGTGCTCCAACAGCACCAGACCAGCCTGTTCCCACAGCTCACCGGCGTGGATGTCGTCCTGACATTGATTGCCGAGCTGGGCGAGCGCCACACCACAGGTCAGGTGGTCGCCGATCTTCTCCGAAGCGGCGCGCAGCCCTTCCCAAGAGGCCAGGTCGTCAGCATCCGCCTCGACCAGAGCTCTGAAGGCGCCTTGAGCATCACCGAAGGCACCTGCCGCCAGGTCGGACCAGGCCGCCATTCGCGCAGCTTGAGCCTCCGCCTCCTCGCCGAGGGCGGCGGCTCCCGCGCGCAGCACCGTTGCGCGACGATTGGGGTCACTGCCCGGCAACGCCAACTCGAGGTTACAGAGCACCGAGGACTCGGAGGACGACGGCAGCAACGGCTGTTGCTGCGCCGGCAGGTGAAGCAGGCGCACCATGGCAGCCGAGGCCAGCACCGTCGCGGCAGCATCGCCCTCGAGCTGCTCACCCAGAGCCGTCCGCGCAGCAATTTCCTCATCTCGATCGTCAGCGGCACCAGCCGCCGCCAGCCACTCCAGGCAGGCATGAACAGAGGGCTCGACCTCCGCCCACTCGCGAGCCGCGCTCAGCGCTGCCCCAGCATCGCGATCGACGAAACGAGCCAGCCGGAATTGTTCGGCTCGGGCCACCGAGGCCGCAGCACCGCCCAGCAGCTCTATCTCCTGGAGCGCACGCTCCAGGGCGTCGCTCTCGGTCCCGCCGTAAATCAAGGTGGCCAGGGCGGTGGCGACACCGACATCGCCGCCTGGATCGAGCTCCTCGAGTTGCTCGAGGGCGGCCCGGGCGTCGGCCTCGCCGTCCCGGGTAGCCACACCCAGCCCGAAGCGTTCGAGCGCACCGGAGACCACGTCATCCTCCGCCTCATCAGCGAGATCGATGGCCCGGCGCCGCGTCTCGAGATCGTTGGGTTTGGCCCCTCGCAATGCGAGAGCGAGCACCACGCGCCCAGGCTCGGGCGCAAAGTCCAGTGACTGCTCGAAGGCAGCCACCGCTTCTTCTTTCTCGCCGTCGTTCCACAGCAAGAACCCAGCCTCGAGTTGCAGCGCGCCCGCCAAGACGGGATCGATCCCCGCTGCAGCACAGACCGACAGCACCCGCGCTGCTTGCGTCGCTTGGCCTTGGCCACGGTGCAAATCCGCAAGGAACAGCGCAACCACCACCTGGTCAGGCTCCCGCTCATGCTCCTTGGCAAGCATCGCAAAGGCCTGCTCGACGTCGCCGCGACGAGCAGCCAGCATGGCCGCCACGAGCGTCAGACCTTGTCCGAGCTTCTCGTCCGGCTCAGCCTCGGCCAGTCGCGCCACCAGCTTGCCGTCCCGAGTCTCACGGCTGACGGTTCGCAACCCGACGGCATAGGCGGCCAGCGCCCGTCCCAACCAGGAGCTGGGGCTCGAGCCGTCATCATCACCGCTGGCTGCTGCCAGCAGCGCAAATGCATCGACCGCACCGGCATCGTCCTTGCTGAGCAGGCGGGCACGGCCGAGCTCGAAGCACAGGGCAGCTCGCTCGACCGGATCGGCGCAGTGCTCGAGCAGCTGACTGGTGGCCTCGCCATACCAGGCATCGTCTTCGCAGAGACTCGCAAAGGTGCGTGCCAGGCGGCATGCCACGATCGGGTCGATCCCCAGCTCCGTGGCGCGAGTGAGGGCCTTCTTTCCCCCGTCCACCAGCCCAGCCCGAACCGCGGTCACATAGGCCACGGTGATCCAGGCCCGTGCGCGAGCCGGCTCCGACCCTGCCTGATCTGCTTGCGCCTCGAGCGCTGCGGCGAGCGCCTCGGGATCTTCGCCTTGGGCCAGAAGATCGGTCCGCAGCGTAAGCGCCACGATGTTATCAGGGTCGAGCTCTAGGGCCTGCCCATAAGCTTCCTGCGCCGTCCCGTCGTCCTCGTTGGCCTCGGCCGCCCGCCCCAACCGCAACCAGAGAGCCGCACCTGCGGAGCCGCCGACCCCCCGCTCCAGCTGCTCGCGCGCCAGATCGAGGGCCGCCGCCTCGTCACCTGCCGCGTCAGCAGCGGCAATGCGAAGCCGGGCAATGAGGGCATTGTCGTCGAGACGTTCAGCAGCGCCAGTGAGAGCCGCGACCGCACCCCAAGGGTCACCGGACCGCCGTCGGACCTCTCCGGCACGTAGCCAGGTGTCGGCAGCATGGGCCGCGGTGCACATCGCCAGCGGCACGCCGGCACGATCCGCTGCCTCCGGGTCATCGATGCCCTGAGCGATGAGCTCGGCCTGGCCCTCGAGGGCGTGGGCCAGAAGCTCGTTATCCTCAGCCTTGATGGCGATAGCTTCCAGCGCGAGACGGGACCGGAAGCGGGCTTGCCCTTCGAGGGCCACCACCGTGTCGAGCAGCTCCGAAGCTCGCCCCACGTCACCAGCTTCGGCGCAAAGCTCGGCCAGCTCGATCAACAGCAACCCTTGCCAGGTTGGGTTGGTGGTCAGGTTCTGACGGGCCTCCAGAGCTCGCATGCGGGCGTCGACATCCCGATCCCGCGCCGCCAGCAGCTCGTACTCGAGCCAAGATGCCGCATGGGATGGATCGGTCTCGACCGCCGCTTCGAGACACCCTCGCGCCTGTCCCAACTCTTCCTCGACCCGCTGCCGAAAGACGGCCAGCTCCCAGAGGGCACGCGCCGATTCAGCAGGCGTCGTCGCCACATCCACCAAGGCTTCGAGCAGCCGAGGGAGGTGGCTGTCATCACGCTTGCGCTGATAGATGCGCACGAGCGCTTCGAGGGGCTCGCGGAAAGCCGGCTCGGTATTGCACGCGGCTAGGTATTCTTGTGCCGCCGCGCCATCGTCACCTCGAGCCTCTTCGAGCACGCCGCTTTCATGATGCAGCACCGCCTGCTGGGCAGCATCCTGCTCATGCTGCTCTTCAGCGCGAAGGCCCGCAAGGACAGCCTCGATCTGTTCGCCAGAGCTGTGGACAGTCATCCGACCACCAGAAAATCCATGCCAGACATTAATGAAGCCACAACGCGGAACCTACAGAATTCTGGTCCCCATCCGTGGTTTTGCAGACACCGCGGGCGTTGAGAGCGCCACCTGTCGCCAGCCCAATCGACTATTCGAGCCGCTTGACGATCCAGAACCCTCGCGGCGTGTCCACCGGATCGCTCACGCCGCCCTTGTCGAGATTGAAGAGCACGACCTCCGGCTTCCGCTCCAGAATCCCTCGAAACATCCGACCGGCATCCTCTACGGAACCGCGATCGCCCTTCTTCACCGCTGCGGCGAAGTCCTCCAGTGCCAACTTGGCAAGCTCGGCAGAGAGCGTCTCGGCGGCGGCCCTAGTGCGAGCCTCAGCCTTGGCCCCCTGGGCACCGGCATATTGGACCAGAATGACGCCAAACCTCACTGACTTGGGGCCATCACCGAGCACCGGGAGGCCCCCGCCATCGAGCAGCGCTTCGCCGGCATCACCATCCAGAAACGAGTCACCGCCCGCCGCACCCGCCTCGAAGGGCGCTGGTGGGTCGGTGCCACCGTCACGCTGGCCCCCGTCGGTACCCCCATCCACCGCGACCGCCCAGGGCCGGGGCGAATCATCCTTCTCGTGGACCAACAGCCAACCAACGGCGCCTCCACACAGCACCGCGAAGACGACGACCGACACCTTGTTCATCGCGGTCGTGCGCATAGCACAGCCCGCTCACCAACGCCTCATCCAACCTCACCTCGGGGAAGACGCGGCTGCGCACCTGACCCTACAGTCACCTAGAGCTACCTACTTAGTCGTCGCGATTTGGGCTGTCACACAACCAAATCTGGTAGCGTGGAATCGTGGATCCCCTCGCCTGGCTAGGGCTGAAGAAGCAGAAGGACGCCCATCCTCAGCTCAGCGCCATCAACACCGCCGTACGGGAGTTGTTGCCCGACGACGAGCCGGTCGTGCTCCGCTACATCGTCATCGTCGCCGTACTGCTCACCAGGGTGGCCCACGCCGACGGCGTGTTTCTCGAGTGCGAGCTGAACCACCTGCACCAGCTGTTCCAGCACATCGATCGGATGCCACCTGACGGGATCACGACCCTGTGCGGGACCCTCAACGAGCACGTCCCCAACCTCTCCGAGGAGGAGCTCAGCCTCTGCTTCAGAGAGCTGAAATCGCTCTGCGACGCCAACGAGAGACTGCAGGTCATGCGGCTATTGGCTGGTTTGGCCACCGCAGACGGCGGAATTGTGCCCTCTGAGCACGGCACGCTCATGGCCATTGCGGCTGAGCTCGGCGTGCCCGATGAGTCACTGGCCGAGCTCGAGGACGAGGCGCTGACGCCGGACGCCATTCCGACACCCCCGGCGTCGCTCCCCCCACCACCAGACAGCGCTCTAGACCCTGCCGACCGCTAGTTTCCGGCCTGAAAGGCGCTGCGGTCTCGCGCGCCCCTGGCGGGGCGAAGGGCGCGTGAGCCCTTCGCTAGCGCCTCTTGTTGGCAAACTAGCCTTTCTTTTCTCGGGGTTTTTGCAAAAACCCCGCCCCATCGCCTTTGGCGACGGGGCCCCCTGCGGGATCCCCTCATTCTGCGCACCTCTGTGGGTCCGGTTGTGCCGCCAGCGCGCGCATGATGGTGTGCAAGGCGTCTAGGATATCCGCGAGCAGGAAGTCTGCTTCGCCGCGGCCTGTCAGGATTCTGCCCAGCGTGAAGGTCGACAGCACGCGTCGGTGGCGGATGGTGTTTGCTTGCTCGCCACGGTGCAGTCCCTTTTGCTCTGCGATGATCCCGATGATGTTGAGCGCAAGCATTCCGAGGCTCGCGAGCATCAGCAGCACCGACCATCTATTCTTGCTTTTGCTCCTCGCCTCGTCGAGCGCCCAGCCAAAGCGATGGCTCTTGGCGTCGCGAAAGCTCTCTTCGATCTGCATGCGAGTGCGGTACAGCGCGAGGATGGTCTTCGCACTCCACGTGGTCAGTGTGGTGGCCAAAATGCAGGCCGACTTGGCCTTCTTTCTGGCCGCTGCAGCGACGTGCGCACGCTTATGTGCCGGCGGACCCTTGCGGCCTTTCGGACGCGGCTTGAACAGGATGAGACGTGCTCTGAGAGGTCTCATCTTGGAGATGAAGTACTGCCCGAGCGACTTTGGCTTGTACCGGGCCTGCTCGTGGAAGCCTGAGATATAGGCCCAGGTTTCCTCATCCTCACGAGACGCCATGAGCGTCGGATTCAGGTTTCCTAGAAAGTGCCAGCCACGTTTGATCACCTCGCGGAACCAGGGCACTTGGAAGCCAGCATCGGCAACGATGATCGGTTTGCACCAAGCAGGCACGATGAACTTGTCGAGCTGGTTGAGGAACTCGTCGTGAACGGCCTTGTTGTGCCACTTCGTCATGGGATGGACCTCGAAGTAGATGGGCAGCGAACGGCCTCCGATGGGCACCGATGCGCACAAGCCACCGAAGCCGTTGTTCAGCCGGGTCCAATCCACCAGCACGAGCGGCGACGGCACCTTGAGCACCACCTGGGCCAGCGCGGCGAACACGATGACGAGATCCTGGTGCAGCTTCTTGTTACCGAGCAGACGATCAATCTTCTTGATGTTGTGCTTGGACCTCACGTCCCCGCCAACGGCACGTCCCATCGCGGCGGACGACAAGCGGTTGCAGCGAACCAACACTTCGACGGCGTCAAGCACCGCCTCTCGACGCTTGCTGTGAACAGTCTTGAGGTGCGGGACGAGAAAACGGCGTAGAATCTGCGGCACGCGCATGGGCCCTCCTTTGGCTTAGACACCGACAGGATGCTGGCTCGTGCGCGTTTTGGCTCCATCGTTCTTCGCGCTGCGCGCTAAGTGATCGATTTCGTTTCTCGCCGCTGCGAAAAATGTGGGGATTCGTCAGGGGGCCCCGTCGCCGAAGGCGATGGGGCGGGGTTTTTGCGCTGTATCTTTGTGAAGGCCCCGAGAAAAAAAGGCTAGTTGGGCAACAGGGGTCGCTAGCGAAGGGCTCGCGCGCCCTTCGCCCCGCCAGAGGCGCGCGAGACCGCAGCGCCGTTCGGGCCGGAAACTAGCGAGTGCGGTGAACTGGTTCATCCACCAGTGGGCGCGTTACGACGCAACGGTGGCTGGTCGTCATATCGTCTTGTGCGCGGTGGTCGTAGCAGGTTGCTCCGACCTACCGGAGGCTGCGCAGCAGGCTCGTCACCTGCCCAGTCCCTTGCCGACTGGTGTGATCCTTGACGGCGGTGACGCCCCCATTGGACGAGCTTCCGCGCCGACTCGCAGCTGGCCCTCGCCAGCGGAGGCTCGGCCCGTGGAGGGGGCGACCGACCAGGTCTTCAGCAAGGTACGCTTCTTGTGGATCCGGCCTGAGCCAACCGCTTCGGCGGGGTGGATTGGCTACCTCTCTCTCGGCGACTCAGCGCCGCTGAGAGGTGGCAGCCTGAAGAGCGCCGACGCCGGTCCGGGCCGCGGGGCGAGTTGCTCGCGCTGGGTGGCTATCGAGCCGCGGGGCTATGTCTGCATCGGCGACCATGGGTCTCTCGATGGCAGCCATCCGGATGTGGTCGAACTGCGCAAACGCCGCGCCAAGCACACACCGCTGCCCTACCACTACGGCGAATCGCTGGGCACGACGGTCTACGTGAACGTGCCGCCTCGGCGACGACAGTTTTTTCGTGAGGCGGCCTTCGACGCTCACATGGCCGACGTCGAGCAAGCGCGGCACGTCACTACGGATCAGGAGGTGGCGGCCATCAATCCGGCGTTGGTGGGTGTCGATCTAAGGCCGACGGGGCAGCCGCCGCCCCCATCTTTGTTGCATCTGGGACCCCAGTCCGGACCGCAGAAGGCGGCGGCAAAGAACGGCTTTCCGGAAGTGGTGGGCGGCTCGACCGTGGCCTACTCCTACAGCTTCGATGCCGACGATCGCTCGTGGGTGATGACTTGGGACCGTGGCATCATCCCGAAAGACCGGGTTCGGGTCTTTCCTCAATCGGCGTTCCACGGCGTGGCTCTAGGTGACGGGATTGACCTGCCGATTGTCTTCTTCCGCCAAGCCCAGCCCCAGCTGCGTCGCAGTGCCGAGGGCGTTGCTCCGACCGGTGGGACTTGGCCTCGCCACAGTTGGGCTGCCCTCACTGGCGAGACCGTCGAGCTGGCTGGGGATCGTTACCTGGTTGCCGAAAACGGTTTGCTCTGTCGGGCAAGCGAGGTGAGCGCCCCTCGCTTGCGTGATGAGCCGCCGGTCGCCATCCAGCGCGCTGACGGTCGCCGCACATGGGTGGACATCAGCATTACCGAAGGGTGGCTAGTGGCCTACGAGAACCGTCGACCGGTTTATGCCACCATGGTGTCCCCTGGTCGTGGCGGGTTGCCACAGGCGGGCAAGACGTTGCTTGAAGTTGCGGCCACGCCGGTGGGCGACTTCGGGCTCACCGGCAAGTTCCACACGGCCACCATGACGTCGAACTTCAGTGCCAAGGTGGTCCACTCCGAAGTGCCCTACACCCAGAACTTCAGCGGCCCTTACGCGTTGCACGTGGCCTACTGGCATGACGACTGGGGCGTGGGAAAGAGCGGGGGCTGCGTCAACCTGTCGCCGATCGACGGCATGCGGCTCTTTGCCTGGACCGAGCCTCGACTGCCCCTTGGCTGGCACGGGATGCGAGCCACCCAGGCGGATAGTGCGCACTACCGGTCGGCCACGGTGGTGTCGATCCACCGCTAGGGCTCGCGTGGCGTCACTATTCGTCGTCGAGGGAGCGAGTGAGCGACGCCAATAGCTCGTCCACGTGCACCACCAGCGACTCACTGGTCGCCGTGCTGGGCGGGTGGCGCGGCGGCGTGGCCTCCTCCTCTTCCGGGCTAGCCGTCTCCGCCACAGGCTCATCGGCCTGGTCGAGGGTGCGAGCGGCCGCTTCGAGTAGCTCGCTCACCGGCGCGACCAACGATTCGTCCACGGCCTTGCGGGCTCTCGGGGGTGAGGCGGCAGCTGGATCGGCGCCGCTGGCTCGTGGCCGGCTAGGCGGGGCATCGCTGCGCTCGCTCTCATCGTTGGCTCGGGCCATCGAGTGATTGACCGCGGCGAGCAGGTCATCGACATGGGCGAGCTCTGATTCGGCCGCCGGGTTGGCAGGGCGGACCTGAGGGGGCGGCGCGGGCGAGGCGATTTCTTCGATGTCAGCGTCCCGCGCCCCTGGCTCTGATTGGCCCTCGGTCGTCGGGCTGGCCTCTTCTGTGATCGAGTCGCTCACCGCCGTCAGCAGATCACTGAGGTGAGTGAGCTGCGACTGGTCGGTCGCCGGGCTGCCGGCGGCGGCGGTGATGGCTGCGGCGGCCGCTGCAAGCGGTGCCACGTCGCTGGACGCGGACTCGTCCAGGTCATCGTCCCGGGGTGCAGCTCCGGCGGGCTGGTCGTCCTCGTCTGCCGACGATCTGCCGACGAGGGCCAAGAGATCGCTCAAATGCGCTGCCTGAGAGTCCTCGAGGCTGCCGTCATGGGGCTGTGGGGGCAGGGGAGGCGGCTTGCTCTCGCCCACTCTCGGCAGCGGTAGCGCCCCCCGCTTGCTTGGGCTTGGCAGCGGGGGTGGCGTGCTCTTGTCGGCGCGATCGGGAGGCCTATGGCTCTGGAGCTTCTTCGTCATCGTCTGCGTCGGCTGCCGCCCATTCGGCCCCTCGCGCCAAGCTCTCTCTTTTGATGCAGTTAGGCCTGACGCGCAAGCCTCGCGACACGATTGGGCGGTGAACGCGGTGGCGGCTTGTCTTGGTCGTGCTTCTGGGCAATCCTCCGTCTTGCAGGTGCGACTGCTGTCGTGATTGGCCTCGGGGTCGGTCGCCCAAGTCGCTGTCCGACGGTTCAACGAGGTTCTGTGCAGCCTAGGGACTCATCCAAACGCCTTACCCGCACTCGGCGGCGCAAACGCAAGGCGCGGTCGTGCGACTGCTGCAATGTGAGCGTGCCTTTTTGTTGGAGCTGTCGCTGTGGGCTGCAGATTTGCCAGGCTTGTATGGACGAGAACCTCTGGGGCCTCACCTGCAACAACATCACCTGGCATTGCCCAGACTGCGGCGCCTGGAATAGCTTCGGCAACCAGTGAGGGTCACCCCAGTCGCCCAGGGCTCGAGCTAGCGCACCGCCAGGCTTCGCAGCCGGTTGAGCGCTGCGGCTAGCTCGAACCGACGGAACTGAGCGTGGTCTCCCATGGGCCTTTGATCGATGGCGTCGAGGCCACCGGTGGCGATCTCCTGGTCCAGGATGTCCAGAATTTCTCGGACCGTGCGCTGGCCATCCATCAGCTTGTCTTTGGCGTAGTAGAGCGCCTGGCCGATGGCCTTGAGCTGACTTCGGGCCACCAACTGGGACTGAGTGCTGAGATCGATATCCCATCGCCCGAACTGGATCGCAGTGAGATCCCGAGCGCCGATGGACGCGTCCCGACGCCCCTTGGAAGGGTCGATGCCACGAGCTAGCGGCACTCGGGCGGAGATGACCCCAAACCGGCTGCCGCCCTCGTTCACCCGTCCCGTCGGCTCAGCGGCGATCGCTTTGGCCCGCTCGGTCACGTCAGCGGGCCGGTAATCGTGCATCGCGATGACCCGATCGGCCACGTCGAAATAGTCCCCCGAGCCTCCGACCACCAGGATGGTGCTGACGCCAAGCTCATCAAAGAGCTGCCGCACCTTGTCGACGAAGGGGGTGATCGGCTCGTGGTCCTTGGCCACCAGCTGCTGCATACGTTGGTCGCGAATCATGAAGTTGGTCGCGGCGGTGTCCTCG
>JAUVCD010000084.1 GCA_030590865.1 Myxococcales bacterium
CCGCCAGCATCCAGGGTCTCCAGCAGCTCGCATTTGGCGCGGGCAATTTGCTCGCGAGACCCGAGCAACCCAATGTGAGCCGTGCCGACGTTGGTGATCACCGCCACCGTCGGTGAGGCCATCTGACCAAGCTCTAGGATCTGCCCAGGGCCCCGCATCCCCATTTCGACGACGACGACCTCGTGAGCCGGCTGGCGCTTGAGCAAGGTCAGGGGCACGCCGGTCTCGTGATTGAGATTGCCGGTGGTGGCGAGCACCGGCCCGATGGATCCCAAGGCGGCCGCGATCAACTCCTTGGTGGTCGTCTTGCCGACCGAACCGGTGATGGCGATCACCGGCCCACCAAACTGCCGACGGTGCCAGCCTGCCAGGGTCTGGTAGGCCTGCAACGGAGATTCGACCCGCAACAGCTGTGGCTCAGGCGCGCCAGCGGCACGCCAGTTTCGTCCCACTACCGCCGCAACGGCCCCCTGCCGGAAAGCCTCTCCAACGAAGTCATGGCCGTCGTATCGCTCCCCCCGGAGCGCCACGAAGAGCGCCCCTGGACGCAGCGCGCGAGTGTCAGTGCTGATGCTGCAGATAGCCCCCGCTCCCGACCTCGCGGCAGGCGCAGCGAGCAGCTGACGCAGCTCGGCAAGGACTGGATAGGCAAGCTCGGCCATAGTCGGGCTTTGCGATGGTCTCTGCCGTCAACGTTATTCCTTCTGCCCTCGGTCGACCACCCAGCCTCGTCAGCCTGAGTCCGACGACTGTCACCTGGACCGGGAGTGGCACTTCCCCTACAACCGCCCCGGTCGTGAACACCAGGGCACGGGGCGGCGCGAAGGAAAGCAGTGGACCTGAACCGTCCACGCCGCCGCGCGGCGCCTCAGAGCGTGGCGGGCTGGCGCTGCGCGCCGCGATCGTAGCCGCCGGGACGTTGCTCTCCCGGCTGCTCGGGCTGGCCCGAGACGTGGTCTTGGCGGCCTCGTTCCGGCGCGGCGAGACCGATGCCTTCTTCGTGGCCTTCGCCATCCCCAACGCCCTGCGACAGCTGCTTGCCGAAGGCGCCGTCGCCAGCGCAGTGGTGCCCGTGCTGACCGAGACCCGTGAGCAACAGGGCGACCAGGCCGCCCGCGACTTGTTCCAGGTCGTCCGTGGCTTGTGGCTGGCCGTGCTGTCGGTGGTGACCGTCTTGGGCATCGCCTTTGCCCCCCAACTCTGCGATCTCTTCGCGGCAGGTTGGCGCAGCCAGCCCGAGCTCTTCGAGCGCACCGTGACGCTCACTCGATGGGTCTTTGCCTTCATCGCCTTGATGGGATCAGCGGCCCTCGGCGCAGCGGCCCTCAACACTCATCGGAAGTTCGCCGCGGCGGCGTTCAGCCCCGGGTTGGTGAACCTGGCGATGGTCGCCTTCGCCTGGCTCGCCCCGGCACAGCTCGCCGCTCGGGGGCATGACCCGACCTTGGCGGTGGCCTTCGGTGCGCTGGTAGGGGGAGCGCTCCAGGTGGTGGTCCAATGGCCGGCGCTCCGCAGGCTTGGCTATCTACGGCGGCCCAAGGTGCAGCTTTCTCATCCAGGGGTGAAAGAGATCCTCCGGCGCCTCGCGCCGCTGACCGTTGGAATGGGCGTCTACTTCCTGATCATCGCGTCATCGCGCCGCTTGCTGTCGGACCTAGGTGAAGGTGCGCAGAGCTACTTCACCTGGGCGTTTCGGCTCTGTGCCCTCCCCCAAGGGGTCTTCATCATCGCCTTGTCCACCGCTGCGCTCCCCTCCCTCGCCCGTCTGGTGGCAGCCAAGGACGGACCCGAGGTCGCCAAGACCTATGCCTACAGCATGCGGCTGGCGCTGTTTGTGGCGCTACCGGCCTCCACCCTGCTCACCGTGCTGGCCCTGCCCGTCGTGGTGGCCTTTTTCCAACGGGGCCAGTTCGGTCCCGAGGCGGCCCTCGAGACGGCACACTCACTGATGGCCCTGGCCCTGGGCATCGGCCCGGTCGCAGCGATTCGACAGCTGGTCCCGGTGTTCTACGCCTATGGCGACACTCGGACGCCAGTGTTCGGGACGGCGGTACACCTGGTCGTGTTCCTGGTCCTCGCCTGGTGGCTGCGAGCCTCCCTCGGACACGTCGGCATCGCTGCCGCCTTCAGTGGCGCCAACGGAGTCCAACTACTGGTGATGTGGGCGCTGTTGCGACGCCGGCTCCCGGCGCTGAGGCTCCGCGAGATCGCCCTATCCGCCGGTCGCACGATGGTCGCCTGCGGTGGCGCTGCCCTGGCCGGCTGGGTGGCCACCGACTGGACCACCTTGCCCCCGAACGCCAATGGTTGGCAGCGGCTGGTCCCCGCAGCGGCATGCAGCGCTCTATTCTGCGCCACCTTCGTAGCCCTGGCCTGGCTCACTCGCTCTGACGAGCTTCGTCAGCTGCGTGCCGGGTTGCGACGCAGGCTGGTTCCAGGTCGTCGGTAGGCGTAGGCTCACATTAGGCCAACCCGTTGAAACTCCTACCGAATTAGTCGACTATGCGTCTCACTCGCAGCCTAGCACTCGCCACCTATGCCTTGCTGCTCGCCACCTTGTCCTGTGGTGGGGGAAGCCAACCGGCCGATGGCCCGACCGGTGGAGGCGGCAGCGCTGGCAGCTCCACGACGAGCACCGGGACGGGCGGAACCGTCAGCACCGGCGGCGCCGGCGGCACGAGCAGTTGCGACGGAACACCCGGGGGAGCAGTAGCCCTGCCAGGAGCGAGCAACGTCAGGCACACCGGAGGACTACCGACCACCGACGGTAGCTGCTTGAGGGATAACGTGATCATCCGCTCGGGTCACTTGGCGGCTCTCGAGACGGCGGGCTGTGCGCAGCTGGAGGCGCTGAACATCACGACCGTGATCGACATGCGCGCCTTGGCGGGCAGCACCGGCGCCGGCACAAACCCCGATGCCTCCTGCGTGACCTCAGGCACCAATTACTACAACGCCGACGTCGTCAAGCTGCTGCCGCCTACCCCAGACTCGTACCTGCAGACCCTCGCCGCCACGGAGACGAAGCTGGCTGCTATCTACGGTCATCTGAGTCAGGACGGCGGCCTACCCGCCATCATTCACTGTGTCATCGGACGGGACCGGGCCAGTCTGATGACGGCGCTGGTGCTGCTCACCCTCGGCGTGCCAGCGGCCGATGTGGTGAGCGACTTCGTGAACAACCAGGAGACGACGGTTGAGGCCGCCTGGCTTCAAGCGGTCATCGACCAGATCGACTCGGAGGGCGGCATCGACGCCTACCTGCAGCAGCACGGCGTGACTGCAGCACAGATCGCCAAGCTGAAAGAGCTGGCGCTCGAGTAACCCCCAGGGGGCGTGCGAGACCGCAGCGCCTCTTGCCGGAAACGAGTTGCCGGTCCAATAACCGCTGTTCTGTCGCGAAGCGGTTTTCGGGTGGGGCCCCATCGCCGAAGGTGATGGGGCGGGGTTTTCAAAAAACCCCGAGAAAGAAACGCTAATTGGCCAACAGGGGGCGCGCGAGACCGCAGCGCCCGTGCACGGGTGACGCGCTCAGCGAGCGCGTCGGGACCCGAAACCGTGAGCGAAGCAAGCGAGGGCCAGAAATTAGCTAGCCCCGTTGCCCACCAGATGGCGCGCCAACCGCTTGGAGAGAGCGAGGCACGTCAAGGTCGGAGGAATACCGAAGGGTACCGGCACGACTGAAGCGTCGCAGACGTGGAGCCCCTTGAAGCGAGTCTCGAGGTTCTCGTCCACCACGGTGCCCATGGCGCAAGTGCCGCCTGGATGAGCCGCACCGATGCGGCTGTGCCAGACCTCTTTCGCGCCGGCGGCCTCGAGGATCTTGGTCGCGATGCGCTTGCCCTCGGCAAGCTTGTCGCGATCGTTGCGGGTCAAGGGCTTGGTCACCCGCAGCGACTCGTCGATGGTGCCGGTCATCTCGTCACGGATCTTGATCATCAGCGGCAGACTCTGCCGGTAGCGCCAGATGGCCGAGGGCTTCACCGCCATCACACCTTGAAGCGCCATCACCAAGAAGGGGTACTGCAAATCGGTGATCAGGATGCCTTCCTCTTTCAGGTGCATGCCGGTGGCCATCATGGCACCGGGGCGCTGAACGGCATCGAACACGCCGGTGGTCATCACGAAAGGATCGAAGAACAGCGATCGGCCCGCCTCAGTAACGCCGGTGTTGCGCAAGATGGCGGGCGAGCCGATGCCGCCGGCCGCCAGCACTATCTTGGGCGCGTGCAGATCGAAGCTGCGGCCACCGCGCTCGGTCACTCGCACACCAATGGCGCGGTCCCCCTCGGTGAGCACTCGCTCGCACTTGTGCTCGTTGAGCAGCGTGGCCCCAGCGCTGACGGCCGTCATGATCCAGTCGCGGGCATGCCACTTGGCACCGTGGTGGCAGCCGTAGATGCAGACGTTGCAGTCCTCGACACACTTCTTGGGGTCGACGAACTTGTTCAGCTTGGTCCAGTCGTAGCCTAGATCGACGGCCGCCTTGCCGACGGCGTGGGCGCCACTGCCGATCAGCTCGTCCGGCAAGGGGGCCACTCCGATCTCCTGCTTGCGCTGCTCAGCCTCGGTCTTCAGATCGAAGCCGAAGGGGGCCCACATCTCGGGATCCGGATCGTGGGCCGTTCCGAGGTAGACCATCGAGCTGCCACCGGTGGTCACGCCGCGCATGATGGTGAGCATCTCGCCGGTGAGCAGCACCCCTTGCCGCATGCTCAAGGTGCCCAGCAGGCCGCCGGTGTAGCTCATCGCTCCACCGAAAGCCGTACCGAGAGGCGGCACGTCGCGGCCCATCTCCAGAACGTGCACCTTCTTTCCAGCGCGGGTCAGGTCGCGGACAACACCTGCGCCACCTGGGCCGCTTCCCACTACCACCACATCCGTTTGCACTGTGTGGGCCATGCTGCAGCTCCTTGTCGACCTGGTTTCGGTCGCCATTGTCCACGTTTGTTCATCCCTTGGCCAGGTGCGTGTCCACGACCGGTGGCAGGCGGTATGGTGTGGGCCGCAGGTCCCCTCATGTCTCCTCCTCGAACGACGCCGCTGGTGCGCAAGTCGACCTTCGTAGCCTTGCTGCTGGCCCCCTTGCTCACCTTGGGGGCTTGCGACCAACCTGGACCATCATCCGGTGGCTCGCCCACCGCACCAGCGCTGACCACTGGGGCAGCAGTAGCGTCTGCCAGTGCGCCCTGCAGCGCCCCGTCGACTGGACCGGCGATCGACCCGAAACGGGCGGCGGCGCTCGCCAAGCGCTTACTCATCATCGACGGTCACATCGACGCACCGATGCGCCTCAACGAGAGCCGGAACGAGCAGGGGAAGCTCACGCTGGACGTCATGGTGCGCAGCACCGAAGGGGACTTCGACTACCCCCGTGCCAAGAGCGGCGGCCTCGACGCTCCCTTCATGGCCATCTACATCCCCACCGAGCTCCAGGGCAAAGGTGGCGCCAAGGCCTTGGCTGACAAGCTGATCGACATGGTCGAAGCAATCGCCCATGCAGCCCCGCAGCAGCTCGCCCTCGCCAAGACCGTCGCCGAGGTGAGGGACAACTTCGCCCGCCACAAGCTCTCGCTGCTGCTGGGCATCGAGAACGGCGCAGCCATCGAGGGTCGCCTGCGAAACCTCAGCCACTTCCACGCCCGAGGAGTGCGCTACATCACCCTCACCCACGGCAAAGACAACGCCATCGGTGACTCGTCCTACGACGACCGACACACCCACGGCGGCTTGAGCCCTTTGGGCCAACAGGTGGTCGCCGAGATGAACCGGCTTGGCATCATGATCGATGTCTCCCACGTCACCGATCAGACCTTCGAGCAAGCGGTCGCGCTGAGCCAGGTGCCGGTCATCGCCTCTCACTCGGGGTGCCGCCACTTCACCCCCGGCTGGGAGCGCAACGCCAGCGACGAGCTCATCGAGACGCTGGCCCAGAAAGGCGGCGTCATCATGATCAACTTCGGCTCGGGATTCATCGATGAGGCAATTCACAAGCAGCACAGCGCGCGCTGGAAGGCCACCAGTGCCTTTGCCAAGAAAATCAAGAAGACCTGGGGCGACCCCGAGGTCGAGCAGTTCGCGAAGCAATACAAGGAGAAACACCCCGAGCAGCGGGCCACCGTCGATCGGGTCGCTGACCACATCGACCACGTCGTGAAGCTGGTGGGCATCGATCACGTTGGGCTGGGCTCGGATTTCGATGGCTTGGGCGACACCTTGCCTACCGGTCTGCGGGACGTGTCCCAGTACCCGAATCTCATCGAAGTGCTGCTCGAGCGCGGCTACTCGGAGACAGCCATCGGGAAGATCTGCTCAGGCAACCTGCTGCGGGTGTGGCGCGCAGTGGAGCTTCACGGGACCCAGCAGCCCTGACGCGGGTGCACCGACCCCGCTCGGCACCCCCCTTGGCAGGTACCGAAACTCACTGATACGTTGGTGAGTAATCATGAAATACCCTTCGCTCGGTCACCTAGCGGCTCTCGCTCTGGCCATGGGCAGTGCGTGGGCGGCAGCCAGCTGTGGTCTGGATCGGACCGGCGGGCTCCTGGTGGAGGACGGCACCGGCGGCGCGACGGCGAGCGGCACCGGTGCAGGCGGGACCGCAAGCAGCTCCAGCTCGAGCAGCTCCAGCTCGAGCGGCACCGGGGGCGCAGGAGGCGCCGGAGCCGCCCCACCCACCGAGTGCGACACCCCAGCGGATTGTCAGGGGCAGGACTCGACCTGCGCCCAGCGAGTCTGCACCAATCACCTCTGCGACTGGAGCTACGCCGCGGCTGAGACCCCGTGCACCGAGAACGACGGGTCGGTATGCGACGGCGACGGCCTCTGTGTGGACTGCCTCTCCTCGCTAGATTGCGAAGCCGCGGACTGCCAGAACGGCGTCCAGACCAGCGGCGAGACCTGTCAAGACAACCACTGTGTGGCGACCAGCAACCCGATCACGTGCGCCCCCTACCTGTGCGGCTCAGGCGTGTGCCTCACCAGCTGCGGCAGCATCAGCGACTGTGCTTCGGACCACTACTGCGACGCCCCGACTTGCCTGCCCACCAAACCGACCGGGGCCACCTGCGTGTTGGCCGAAGAATGCATCAGCGGCAACTGCGTCGATGGCCATTGCTGCGACAGCGCCTGTGGCGGTACGTGCCAGGCCTGCAACAACGCCAACACCGGCGTGGCCGACGGCACCTGCGCGCCGGTCCTGCTTTGGGAAGACCCAGATAGCGAGTGTGTACCCCTCGGCTGCAACGGAGCGAGCGCTTGCGCGCCCTGCGGCTTCGAGCCGTCACCCCCAGGTGGCACCTGTCCCAGCTTGTGCTCGAACAACTGTGCCAACAACGTCTGTGTCATCACCTGCGACGGCAAGGACGAGTGCAAGACCGACACCATCACCTGTCCCCAGGGGATGAGTTGCGAGCTCAATTGCACGGGCGACAACTCGTGCGAGCAAGCCACGGTCCACTGCCCGGACGACTACGCCTGCACCGTGTCTTGCTCCGAAGCAAAGGGCAGATGCAAAGACATGATCTTGAACTGCTCGGCCTTCGGCACCTGCCAGATGATCTGTGGCGGCGCCGACACCTGCAAGAACGCAGACCTCAACTGCGGCAGCAACGAGTGTACGGCCCAGTGCAACGGCGGTGACTACCCGACGCTGAACAACACCAGCGGCGCCTGCGCGTTCACCGGGTGCTGACGCGCCCACTCCAGGCCATGGCGGTACCGGCCTGGAGTGGCTCGTTGCGCGACGGTGGCTCGCCTGAGAGGCTCAGCCGCCGAAGTGGTACGCAGCCAGTACCGGGGCGATGATCATCGCCACCACGCTGATCAGCTTGATCAGGATGTTGAGGCTCGGGCCCGAGGTGTCCTTGAAAGGATCGCCGACCGTGTCACCAGTGACGGTGGCGTTGGCCATGCCCTCGTAGGCGTCCTTGTACTCCTTGTGGCCGCCATCCTTGACCTGCTTCTTCGCGTTGTCCCAAGCGCCACCGGCGTTGGACTGGAAGATGGCCATACAGACGCCCGAAATGGTGCAGCCCACCAAGAGGCCACCCAGCATGTTGGGCGAGATGAAACCGACCACCACCGGCACGATGACTGCCATGAGGCCCGGAACGATCATCTTTCGGACCGCCGCTGCGGTGGAGATCTCCACACAGTGGGCGTATTCGGCCTTGTCGTCGGCGGCCGCGATAATCTTCTTCTCTTCAGCGTTGGGCTCCCGCTCTTCGCTCTCGGCCTTCTGGGCGGCCTGCAGCGCCGGCCGCAGCTCGGGGATCTCTTTGAACTGCCGGCGGACCTCTTTGATCATGTCCTGAGCAGCCTGGCCGACGGCCACCATGGCCATGGCCGAGAAGCGGAACGGCAGGGCGCAACCGATGAGCAACCCAACCAGCACGTAGGGATCAACCGCGTTGAGGTTGAGCTGGGGAGTCACGCCGTCGGCCTGGAAGCCCATCTTGGTGATATAGGCGGCCGTCATGGCCAGGGCAGTGAGCGCCGCCGAGCCGATGGCAAAGCCCTTGCCGATGGCTGCCGTGGTGTTGCCCACCGCGTCGAGGGCGTCGGTGCGAGCGCGCACTTCGCGACCGAGCTGGGCCATTTCTGCAATGCCACCAGCGTTGTCCGCCACCGGGCCGTAGGCATCGACGGCCAACTGAATGCCAGTAGTCGAGAGCATGCCGACCGCCGCCAGAGCCACGCCGTAGAGCCCGGCAAAGTGGAAGGCAGTGAGGATGGAGCCGCAGATGAACAGCACCGGCCAGGTCGTGGAGTTCATGCCGACGGCCAGGCCCTGAATCATGGTGGTCGCCGCGCCGGTGCGCGAGCTCTCGACGATCTTGTTGACCGGATCCTTCTTGGTGGCCGTGTAGAACTCGGTGATGAAGCCGATGGCCATACCGGCCACCAACCCGCCCACGATGGCAACGGCGATGCCCCACCAGACGTAGTCGTGAGTCTGACCGGTGATGACGTTGGTGACCTTGATGACGCCCGCGGGCATCATGTATTTGATGGCGCCAAAGGTGGCACCGACCATCAGAACCGATGCCACCAGGGTGCCCATGTTGAGGGCCGACTGCGGGTTGGCTCCCTCTTTGGTCTTGACGAAGAAGGTGCCGATGATCGAGCAGAGGATGCCGATTACGCCGATGACCAGGGGCAGGTAGATGGCGTTCATGCCGTCTTTGCCTTGACTGGCGATGCCCATGTACCAAGCGGTACCGAGAATCATCGAGGCGATCAGCGAGCCGACGTAGGACTCGAACAGATCGGCGCCCATCCCGGCCACGTCGCCGACATTGTCGCCCACGTTGTCCGCGATGGTGGCTGGGTTGAGGGGGTGGTCCTCGGGGATCCCGGCCTCGACCTTGCCGACCAAGTCAGCGCCCACGTCGGCGGCCTTGGTGTAGATGCCGCCACCCACACGAGCAAACAGCGCGATGGAGGAGGCGCCCAGCGAGAAGCCGCTCAGCACGTTGAGGGTGATGGTCAGCGGCTCCACCGTGGCGGCGGTACCCGTGAAGGTCGTGCCATACATGCTGGAGTAGAGAATGAACAGGCCGCCCAAGCCGAGCAGACCCAGACCGACCACGCTCAGCCCCATGACGGCGCCGCCGGAGAAGGCAACCTGCAGCGCCTGGTTCAGACTCTTTCGAGCCGCCGAGGCGGTGCGGATGTTGGCCTGAGTGGCGACCTTCATGCCGATGTAACCGGCCAGAGACGAGCAGCCGGCGCCCACGATGAAGGACACGGCGATCATCCAATTCGAGTCCTTGAGCCCGTGATTGGAGAACGCCAAGAGGGCCGCCACGGCCACGACGAAGATGGCTAGCGCCTTGTACTCCCGCGCCAGGAAGGCCATGGCGCCATCGGCAATCCACTTGCCGATCTTAATCATGCGCTTGTTGCCCGGGTCCTGCTTCTTGACCCACGTCGCCTTGTAATAGGCGTAGATCAGCGACAGCAGCGCCGCCACTATCGGGGAGTAGAGGTAAACGTCTTGCATTGGCATGGGAGTCTCCTGGTGGGACGAAACTCAGCAATCTCGAAGCGAAACGCGACCCCAGCGCCAGAATCCAACTGGCGAAAGGCCATGTCTCACGGAAAATCGCTCAGGACCTACACCCGGTTCATGAGAGAAGCAACCTCAACCGCCTGCAGGGGCCAAGTCCGCGTCATCACGTGATTTTATTGCATCTATCAGGTTTTTCTTGGCGCCCTGTTGTGGGCTCAGATCTGCTTTCCAGAGGCTCCCATCCCTGAAGTGAGACACTGGATTGAGACACTGGTGTTGCGCAGGCTCGATCCCCTGGAGGGAAGCGACCCGCGACCCCTCTGTTCGGCCCAACTGCTGGTAGTGACAGCGGGACTTGCAGGAGCCCCGGACCGGTGACAGCAGCTCGCCAAGCCCCAACGCGCCCCACCGTGCTACGTTAGCAACATTAGGACACCTCGAGGCTACATGACCGAGTCAGACCACCCATTGTTGCTTGTGCCCAATCTCTGGCAGCAAATCGCCGAAACGGTGGACGAGGCACTGTTCCTCGTCGATCGGAACCAGGACGTCGTCTACTTCAATCACCGCGCGGAGGAGATCACCGGCTTCTCGGCTGCTGAGGTATTGGGCCGCCATTGCCTCGCCTCGTTCCGCTGCACCGAGTGCGTGGCTCACTGCGGGCTGTTCGACCACGAGCGCATCGCTAACCGGCAAATCGACATCCGGCGCAAAGACGAGAGTCTCATCACCGTGTTGAAGAATGCGGTGGTGCTGCGCGACGGCACGGGCGAGGTGGTGGGAGGGCTGGAGACATTTCGCGACGTCACCCCGCTGGAGGCTCAGATCAAAGCCTGCAGCGACGCCCGGGGCCACGCCGAGGAGCGGGGGCAGATGTTGGCCGCAGTGCTGGGCAGCATTCAAGAAGGCATCGTGGCCCTCGACGCAGAGGGCAAGGTGGTCTCGGTCAGTCGCCGAGCCCGACACATGCTGGGCATCGAGGACGAGGCCGCGTCCATCGGAATGGCGTGCCACGAGCTGCTGGGCGCCGAGCTCTGCGATGCCTCCTGCCGCTTGCCCCAAGACGACGACCCGCCGGAAGGTCGGCAACAACGCCGGGAGCTGAGAGTAGGAGGCCGGCGCATCGAGCTGAACGAGCGGGTGCTTCCGCTACGGGACGACGACGGCCGCAGCCTCGGCCGGCTGCTCGTCTTGACCGAGCTGCCGACCGACGATCTCGGAGAGGGGCCAAGCGGCTTCCACGGCCTGCTCGGCCGCAGCCCCACCATGCTCGCCATCTTCAAACGCATTCGGCAGCTTTCTCACAGCGAGGTGACCGTGCTCATCACCGGCGAGAGCGGCACCGGAAAGGAGCTGGCGGCCCGGGCGTTGCACGGCACGAGCCCGCGAGCCACCGGGCCATACATGGCCGTCAGCTGCGCAGCGCTGCCCGAAGGGCTGCTCGAGAGTGAGCTTTTCGGGCACGTCAAAGGGGCCTTCACCAGCGCGGTGCGGGACCGGAAGGGGCGGGTCGAGCTGGCCCAAGGCGGCACCTTGTTCCTCGACGAGATCGGCGAGCTGCCGCTGCCGCTCCAGGCCAAGCTGTTACGGCTCCTGCAGGAGCGCACCTTCGAGCGGGTCGGCGAAGACCGCACCCGGCAGGCCGATATTCGTGTCGTGGCCGCCACCAATCGAGATCTGGAGCGAGCCGTCGCCACGGGCACCTTCCGCGACGATCTGTACTACCGGCTGAAGGTCGTGCCGCTCCGCATGCCACCACTGCGAGATCGCGCTCGCGATGTGGCGCTCTTGGCGGCCCGGCTGCTGGCACGCCACGCTCGCGACACAGGCCGGCCAGAGATGCGTTTCACCCGCGATGCCACCGAGGCTTTGCTCAGCTACCGCTGGCCGGGGAACGTTCGTGAGCTAGTCAACGCCGTGGAGTACGTCGTGGCCTTGTCTGGCACTGAAACGGTCGACCGCCTCGACCTCCCGCCGGAGATTGGGGGCACCGAGATTGCCAGCGCCGCGATTGAAGGGACGGGTCTGACCCAAGCTGCCCGTCCGCCCGGCTCGGGGAGCGATGAACCGGACGAGGCGCGCCGACTGCGCGCTGCCCTGGAGCGGAACAGTTGGCATCGGATCGATGCCGCCCAGGAGCTCGGCATCCACCGTGTGACCCTCTACCGGTTGATGCGGCAGTATGGCATCTCGGGGCCGAGGGGCCGGCGGCGGGCGCGACCACCGGACTAGCCGATAGGCTCGCCGGTGGCGCAGCTCAGCGCGGCTGCTCTCGCCCCTCGGTCGGGGGCTCGGCAGCTGCCGAGTCGGCCTCGTCCTCATCCTGTGCGCGCCGCCCGGGCGCGCAGCCATCTGGCGCCATTCAGGTGGGCACCCCAAAACGCGGCAAGATCCACCGTTGCAGCGCAATCCACGCCACCATCACGACTACGAGCCAGACTCCATCCATATTGCTTACCTATGCAATGCCCTCAGCTGTCGCGCAGCGGCTCAGGCCTGCCCAGCTGACTTCACCTGGAGGTAGTCGTCGAGCATCTTGTCGAAATGGGCACGAGGTCGAGCGCCCACCATGGTCTCCTGCAGCTCGCCGCCGTCAAACAACATGACGGTGGGAATACTGCGGATGCCCATCTGAGACGCCACCTTGGTGCTCTCGTCCACGTTGACCTTGTAAACCTTGACCGCTTGACCACGGGTCTCGGCCAGCTGTTCCATCACCGGTCCAACCACGCGACAAGGCCCACACCATGGCGCCCAGAAGTCCACCAGCACCGGTACGTCGGAGCCCAACACCTTGTTGTCGAAGTCGGCATCGGTAACGTGGGTAATCTGCTCGCTCATTATCTCGTCCTCCGTCAATAGTCCCCGCCGGGGCTGGTACGTTTCATTCAGCGGCGGCCCGCGTGCCGCAGTCTCATCGTGGCGGCTGGTTGGCGACCTATCCAAACGGCGTGCCAACCTGTCACCCATGACTGTAACTCAATGAATTGACGTAGGTTTTTCTGATCGGCTGGAATCCGAGTGCGGGCTGCCGGAGTTAATGTAGCGCAACATGAAGCACGCGCTGCAACATCATAAGTGGCCCGACGGCCCTGCTAAATGACCACCCCGCCGGGCCGAGAGGCTCAGCGCCCGCCCCATGCGTCCAGGGCAGCCTGAGCGACTCGAACGCCCCGCTCCTGAACGAAGTGTCCTACATTGTTGAGCAGCAGCGGCTCGGGGCAGCCGCGAATGCTGTCCCGCAGCTGGCTCATGACCGGCAACCCCAGCACCGGATCCTGGGTGCCCACTGCCATGAACGATGGGCCGTCCCAGGCGACTCTCAACCAGGCAGCCGCCTCGGAAGAGCACTCCGCACCGTCCATGTCCGGCCTTACCGGCACCAGATCCGGAAAGCGGCGCACCCCGGCCTTGTAGTCGACGTCGACGAAGGGCGCGCCGTAGGCTTCGCACTCTTCGGCCGAGAGCCCAGGCACCGCGCGCTGCATCAGAGCAGGGACGTCCAGATCCGGATTGTCCTGAACGAACGCCCTCCAGGCGAGGAATCCATCACTAGGCGGCTTTCCGGTCGCCAGCGCCGTGTTCATGACCAGCAGTCGGGCGAAGCGCTCGGGCATCTCCATCGGCAAGGTCAGACCCAAGAGCCCGCCCCAGTCCTGGCAGACCAGCGTGATGTTCTTCAGATCCAACCGTTCGATGACCGCCAACAAACAGCGGCGGTGGAAGTCCCAGGTGTAGACTCGGTCGTCGGTGGGCTTGTCCGACCGGCCGAAGCCGAAGAAGTCCGGCGCCACCACACGTCCCCGGGCGGCGACGAACACACCGAGCATCTTGCGATAGAGATAGGCCCAGGTCGGCTCGCCGTGAAGGCACAGAAACGTCGGACCGTTGCGCCGCCCTTCATCCAAGTAGTGGAGTCGCAACCCCTCGAAGCCTGGCAGGTCCTCGAGGTAGTGAGGCGAGTAGGGAAAGGCGACGAGATTGTCGAACCGTTCCTCCGGCGTGCGCAAGATATCGATAGGCATGGGCAGCCTATGGCACGGCGTCGAGCGCGCGACACCCCCAGTGGGCCAAGCCCCGCCTCAGCACCTTGCCTGGCACTTCGTCATGCACAATGAGCCAGCATCACCGCGCGCGGACCGCAAAGACCAGCGCGTCGGCAGCCTGGACGGTCAAGGCTCCGGCTGCTGCCGGCAGCACCCCGCTCTGCCCACCGGTGAGCTCGAGCGAGCCGGTTTGCCCCTGGATACCCATGCCGCCGCCGACGCAGGTCAGCGCCTGCATGGTGCCGCAGGCGGGCACCGAGAGCGAGCCGGTCCCACGCCATCGCTCAGCCACGAAGTGCTCCCAGTCAACTACGGCCGATCGCTCCACCGGGCCTGCCTCGATGACCGACCGGGGCGCTCGACAGCTGGCGACGAAAGCGTCACCCCCTGGGCGGTCCCAGCGGGTGACCGCCAGCGAGCGCTCCAGGTGCAGCGCTCGGGGCTCGCCGGCAGGGTCGAGCCTCCCGTCCCGATCGTAGCGTCGGTTCCAATCCCAGTAGCGATAGGTGATGCCGCGCCGGCCGGCGCTGACGATCTGCGGCTCGATCAGGGTCACCCCAGCCCCAATGGCATGCGGGGTACCCGCCGCGATGATGAAACCGTCACCAGGGCCGACAGGCACCAGATTCATGAGCTCGTCGAGCGCCTCCCCGGCCTCGATGCAGGCCTCGACGGCTCGGCGGTCGACGCCGTCGCGGAAGCCCAGATAGAGCCCTGCTCCCGGTACCGCCTCGAGAATGATCCAAGCTTCCGGCTTGCCACTTTCTCCTGGCGTGAGCCCTGGATCGCCGTCCGCCGGATGGACCTGTACCGATAGGTTGGCCGCCGCATCGAGCAGCTTGATCAGCAAGGGCGTCTGGCCGCCATGGCGAGCTGCAATCTCCCGACCCAACCAGGCCTCTGGTGCCGCCGCGATTTCCGCAGCGAGGGTCGTCTCACCAGCTGCCACCACACTTGGAAAGGAGGGCTCCACCGAGATCTCCCAGGACTCGCCCACCACCGCCGGACCTGGCGGCAGGTCCAATCCCGCCTTGTAGCGCTCTCGGATCCGGGTTCCGCCCCAGGGGGTGCGGGTCGGCGGCGTAAAGTTGTCCGATGCCAGCCTCAGAGGCGGAGGGCCATGGGTCATCGAAAGCGCCTTTCAGTGCACGCCGTTGGAGAGCTCGAGCGTGAAGGCGTCACAATTGGCCAGACCGGTCGTCGTTCGGACCGCCACGTAGTACACCGCGGTGTCGTCACTGCAGGTGTTCACGCCCGGCGGGGCCGGCGCCGCCACGCAGTTGCCTTCGCCACAAGGTGCGGTTTGACTGCAGCCGGTGTTGGTCCGTGGAAAGTCGGTATACCAGTCAAACGCATCGGTCTCGCTGCTGGCGACCTGGTTGGTGCCACCGCAGCCATCGCGATAGACGTCCATTTCGTAGGCGTTACCCGGATTGGTGAGGAACCTCACGTCGACGTGGTACTCGTCACCATTGGTGTCCGTATCGTCCACACCATTGAAGGACCACCATATCTCACGACCTGCCGGCGCCCCGTTTCCCGTCACCGTCACGACGTCCGCATTGGCATCAGTGAGCGACCCTAAAGAAATGGCATTGGCGCACTGATCACCGGTGGTCACCGGCACCGGATCAGCGTGGCATTCGCAGCCGTCGGCGAGCGTTCCATTAACGTCAGCGTAGTCAGGGTCACAGTCGCCGACGACGCAGGTATTGCCGACGCAGTCAGCCGTCCCATTGGGCACCGGTGGGCACAAGACGCTGCCAGGCTCGTCGTCCAAATCCGTGAGGCCATCACAGTCATCGTCGAGCCCGTTGCACTGCTCGGGCGCCGGGGTCACCTCTCCTTCGCAAAGGCCCCAGACCTCGTTGACGCAGGTCCGGGAGCCACCCTTACATTCGCCAATCCCCTCGGTGACCGCACTGCCTGAGTAGCAGTCCTCTTGGGTCCCGCTCTCGCAAGGACAGTCTTGGTCGACGACGCTATCACAATCGTTGTCCAGACCGTCACAGATATCTTCGGTGGGCAGCACCGAGCCGTCGCAGCTCCCCCAGGCCGTGCCAACACAGCTCTGGGTTCCGCGGTCGCACTCGCCAATCCCCACCGTGGTTGGCGAGCCGGTGTAGCAGTCCTGCTCGTCGCCATCATCGCAGGGGCAGTCTTCATCCACCAGGCCGTCGCAGTCATTGTCGAAGCCGTCGCAGATCTCTTCTCCACAGCCAATGTCGCCCCCCGTGCCGGAGCCATGGGTCTCCTCTGTGCTAGAGGCGCAAGCCCCTGCAAGGAGGTAGCAAAGCAACACGCTGACGAGGCTGAAATTCCTCACACCAATCCCTGCCGCAGAGGACCCACCCTGACAGAGTATCCCAAACGGAGAGGTCATACACTGGCGGTTATCCAACCATGTAGGCCTCTGTCCCACGTTCCGAATCGCCCCCATGCCGTTGCAGGAGTTTTTGAGCGCACCGCTTCAGCCTCGATCTGCTAGTGATTCTCTTCGATGGTCTCTGAGCGATGCTTGCTGCGCAACCTGGTCACCGGCGGCACTCGTCTTGGCGCCGCCGCGGTGCTCGCAACGCTGGTGGTCGCCGGGCTCACCAGCGCACTGATCGGCCTGGCGGGCTGCCGCGATAAGCGGGGCGACCCAGGCGGAGAGCCAACGACCACGACGCTCACCATCTTCCATGCCGGCAGTCTGTCGGTACTGCTACGGGAGCTCAGCACGCTCTACCAGCAGCGCCATCCTAATGTGAAGGTCCTCGCCGAAGCGGCGGGCAGTCGAGACACGGCTCGGAAAGTGAGTGATCTGGGCCGCAGCTGCGACGTGCTGGCCTCAGCAGACTACCAGGTGGTGGAGAATCTTCTGATGCCGGCTCACGCCGACTTCAACATCCGCTTCGCGACCGGCGAGATTGTCATCGCTTACACCGACAAGTCTCGGCAGCGTGAGCAACTTTCCGAGGATAAGTGGCCCGCTGTACTGTTGAACAGCCAGGTGGCTTTTGGCCGCTCGGACCCGAACCGTGATCCCTGTGGCTATCGCACGGTGATGGTCTTCCAGCTGGCCGAGCGGCATTACCAGCGACCTGGCCTGGCCGAGCAACTGGCCGCCAAACACGACCGCAAGTACATCCGCCCCAAAGAAACAGATCTCCTCGCCCTGCTCGAAGCGGGCGAGATCGACTACCTGTTCATTTATCGCTCGGTGGCCATGCAGCACCACCTGCCATTCCTCTCGCTGCCTGGGCCGATCAATCTGAGCTCACCGCGCTGGGCCGCCCGATACGCCGAGGCGAGCGTCGAGGTCACCGGACGGCAACCTGGCGAATCACTCTCCCGCACCGGCGCGCCAATCAACTATTCCGTGACGATTCCCAAGGGCGCCAGCAACCGTGCTGCGGCTGAAGCCTACGTTGCGCTACTACTCTCGCCGGAGGGCCGAGCCGTCTTCGAGCGTAACGGACAGGGCCCAATCGTCCCGCCATTGGTCGACGCTCCCGAGCGCTTGCCCGAGCCTTTGAAGAAATGGTGCACCCAACCTGATGGCGGCTGAACCGCAGACCCCGGCTGAGGGCGCCAGGGCCGGCAAGAATCAACTGCCTTGGTTCCAACTGGTGTTTGCCCTGTTGGGATCCCTGCTGTTGCTGCTCGTCGTGGCACCCTTGGCTGGACTAGTCCTGACGAGCAGCCCTACCGATCTCGGTCAGGCCATCTCCGACCCCGAGGTGGTGGGATCCATCCAGCTGACCCTGGCCGCTGCTGGCTTGGCCACCCTGGGCTGTACCCTCACCGGGATCCCGCTGGCCTATCTGCTGGCCCGTCGACGCTTCGCCGGGCGAACGCTGCTGCTGGCCATCATCGATTTGCCCATCGTCATTCCCCACTCGGCTGCCGGTATCGCCCTGCTCACCGTATTGGGTCGTCGCTCCCCCTTGGGCGCCGTGCTCGAGAGCTGGGGCATAGGCTTGGTGGGTGAAATCGGTGGCATCGCCTTGGCGATGGCCTTCGTATCCTTACCTTTCCTCCTCAACGCTGCACGAGACGGATTCTCGGCCGTGCCCCAACGACTCGAGAACGTGGCTCGAACCCTCGGCGCACGCCCGGCCCGGGTCTTCTTCACCGTGTCTCTTCCCTTATCCTGGCGCCCCATCCTCTCGGGGATGGTGATGATGTGGGGCCGGGGCATCAGTGAGTTCGGCGCGGTCATCATCATCGCGTACCATCCAATGGTCACGCCGGTGCTCGTCTACCAGCGCTTCAACGACTACGGGCTCGGTAGCGCTCAGGCGGTCGCCGTATTGTTGGTTGCGGTCTGCGTGGGCATGTTCGCCTTGTTGCGCTTGCTCACCCGCACCTCTGAGGAGTCACCCCGTGCTTGAGCTGCGCTCGATATGCAAGCAGCTAGGCGCGTTTGCACTCGTCGATTTCGATCTGAGAATGGACGCTGACGAGTACTTGGTGCTGATGGGTCCAAGCGGCGTCGGCAAGTCAGTGCTGCTCGAGATCATCTGCGGATTGCTGACTCCCGACCACGGGGAAGTGCTCTACGACGGGCAGACCATCACCAAGACACCACCTGAGGCGCGCCATTTCGCGGTGGCCTATCAGGACTACGCGCTGTTTCCCCACCTGTCGGTCCGGGACAATATCGCTTATGGGCTGCGTGCCCGGGGACGGCAGGCAGCGAAAGTCAGCGACGGCGTGGCCAAGGTGGCCGAGATGCTGGGGGTGGACCAGCTGCTCGGTCGTCGCCCGCAAACGCTGTCTGGCGGGGAGCAGCAACGGGTCGCCTTGGCACGAGCCCTGGTCACCGAGCCGCGCCTCTTGCTCCTCGACGAACCCCTCAGCTCCCTGGACGGAGGCTCACGATTGCGGCTTCGTGGCGAGCTCAAGCGCATTCAGCGCGAGACGGGCACTCCTTTCTTGCACGTGACCCACGATGCCAACGAAGCGCTATATCTGGCCGATCGCGTCGCCATCATGCTCGACCAGCGCATCGTCCAGCTCGGCCCGCCGAGTGAGGTCTCGAGCAAGCCGGCAAGCGCCCAGATCGCCGCCTTGTTCGAGACCGCCACGCCGACTGATGGTCACTGACCTCGAGCGCGGCGCTGCCCGCCCGATTGGCGCCTCTCGGGGCTCATGATAAACGCCCCGTCATGGTTCAAGAGCCAGTGCAACCCCCGGAAACGGACGACGACGACGACAGCTCTCCTCTCGGCACGCTCCTCACCGGCATCGGCTGCTTAGCGTTCAGCGGCTACCTGCTCTACTACTTCAGCCAGTTCGAAGCTGGCGAAGCTGGCGCCCGGCGCATGTGGTGGCTCCTCGCCACGGCCTACAACATCGGCGGCAAATGGCCACCGGTCGCACTTATGGGCCTCATCGGGCTGGCTACGCTGGGACTGGGGCTCAAGGGCTTGATGGGCAAGAAGTCCGAGTGAGCCCGACCGGCG
>JAUVCD010000279.1 GCA_030590865.1 Myxococcales bacterium
AAGAAGATCTCTCGGGCCACCCGCACTTGGGCCGCGGGCAGCGCTTCGAGGGAACTGTCCGCGTGCCGTGCCAGTGCCCCGGCCACGCCGCCGATGGCTTCGTAGCCGGCATGGGTCAAGAGGTGCTGGTCCCGGTCGCGCCGCTCCCACAGCCGCTGCGCCGCAAACTGCAACAGGGGCAGCGCCGCAGCCTCTGCTTTGACCTCGGAGACCATCTGTTTCGGCAAGTCCGGGTCCTGGTAGCGGTAGCCAACTTTCACCAGCGGCTGCTCCAACGTATCGAGCAGTGTCGCGGCACTAGGGGGGCGCAGCACGGTCACCCTTCCGAGCACATCCCGTGCTTCTTCACCTTCGGCCAGGCGCCACAAGAAGTCGTCTCTGAGGGTGAACACCGTCCGAACCGGACCAGCCGGATCGTCGGCAGAGGTGCATAGAGCACGCATGAACTTGCGCCTCAGGCCGTCGTTAGGCACCAGCGTGTAGAGTTCCTCGAGCTGGTCGACGAACAGCAGAATCCGACACCGATTCGCTTCAGCCAGCATCCCCAACCGGAGCGCTAAACGGGTGGGCGCGTCGCGCAGCTCTTGCACCACGCGCTCCACAGCGGCGTCCCGCTCGGCGGACCGGTCGGCGGGCGGAGCAGGGAGCAACGACAACCGATCCCCATCGGGGCTGAGGGAGCGCGAGCTCGCTTCCCGAGCGAGCAACCGCTGGGCTAGCAGCCGGAAGGGTCGCGAGCCAGGTCGCAGGCGGATCACCATCCAGCGCCCCTGCTCCCGCAGTCGGGGAATGATCCCTGCCTGAACGAAGGAGCTCTTGCCTGCCCCCGAGGGCCCCACCACCGGCAGCACCGGCTCCTCGCGCATGCGCTCGAGAAAAGCTGCAATCTCAGCGTCTCGGCCAAAGAACAGATCGGCATGGCGCTCCGAGAAAGGCATCAGCCCACGGAAGGGAGCCCGAACCGTGGCCGATCGCCGGCCATCGTCGTCGAGCAGCCGCCGGAGGGTCTCGACGGCAGCCTCGGCCGACGGCCTGACCTCCGGATGTTTGTCCAAACAGTCGTCGACGAACTCGACGATCCCTGGCGGAAGCTCGCCAGCCAGCAGGCTGAGAGACGGCACCGTGCCAGGCCCGGAAATCTCGACACCCAGCTGGCGCGCGTCATCGAATGAATAGGGATGCTCTTTGGAAAACAGCTCGTAGAGGATGATGCCGAGAGCCCAGATGTCGGCGGCCGTGCCCACCTCTTTCTGGAGCCATTGCTCTGGAGCCATGTAGGCAGGCGTGCCCCGGAGCCCTTCTCCTTGGGAGCTGAAACCCTCGGCGGTCTCAGCATCCTCGAGCCACGACGCCGAGGGTTCCGGCGGCGGCGCCGAGGGAGGTTGGCTCAGCGGACGCGCTAGCGGCAAAGTGGCCGCCATCTCATGGGTGTCGATCCAAGCCGGTGGCGCGCCTCCCGAGCTAGGCGGCGGCTCGGTCTCCGCTGAAACCAGATCGCGGTCTTCGATGAGCTTGGCCAGTCCGAAGTCCAGCACCCGCAGGCGCCCATCAGGAGGCAACAAGACGTTCCGCGGCTTCAGGTCCCGATGCAGGACGTTGTGCCGATGGGCTTCCTGCAAGGCTTCGGAGATGGCCAGCCCGATGCGGAGCGACTCTTTCACCCCAGGTTGCTCGCTGACCATGCGGTCCCGAAGGGTCTCCCCTTCCAGGTACTCGAGCGCGACGTAGGGACACTGTTGGTACTCGCCGACCCCATAGATGGTGACGATGTGCGGATGGCTGAACCGGGCGGTGATGCGGGCCTCTTGCAGAAACCGCTGCTGAGCCAGCTGATCACCCAGCGCGTCGGTCCGGACCATCTTCAGCGCCACCTTCCGCCCAAGATGAGTATCCCGGGCGAGGTAGACGTCACCCATGCCGCCTTGACCAAGCAACCGTTGGACCCGGTAGGGGCCCACCATGTCGTTGGGCGCTAGCAGAATGTCACTAGGATGTTCAGCCACGTCGCTCCATCCGAACCCTCAGGCCAGCGCGCCTCTCCCCACCAACGAAGGGGCATCATAGGGTGGATGGGACGGTGACGTCACTTGCGCCGAAAGAAGCGCACCGAGGGTCACTCTCGACGGCGACGCCGGCGCATCGCGAGCAAGGCCAAACCGCTGAGCAACACGAGCCAGCCGTGATGATCGCCGGCGGACCGGGGCAGCCGACAACCGCAACCGGTGTCGTCCTCGGCCGGCGGCGTGGCGCCATTGGGCGCACCGCCACTGCCGCCATCGGCACCGGCGCCGCCATCGGACCCGCCGGAACCGCCGGCGCCGCCAGTGGCCCCCACCATCGGATAGCGCCCCATGTCGACCGCCTGGACCTCGTAGAAGGAGCCGTCACCGGCTCCGCTGGCAGGCGACCCGTCCAGCAGGTGAAAGTCCGCCTCTCCTTCATCGACGAACAGCGGATCCCCAGTCAGCGAGCCGGCCTCATGGTCCGAAGCGGCCTGCACGTCGTCGAGCGAATAACCGATGCCAGAGCCCCCTGGACCGGTCCAGTCCGGACGCAACAGATAGTCGTCGTCGTTGTTTGAAAACAGATTGTGGTGAGCAGAAAACACCGGCCAGAACACGTCGATCGCCACCGGATCGCCGCTGCCCCCGTGGTTGAGGAAGACGCCCCGGGGGTTGGATCGAAACACGTTGTTGGCGATCACCGTGCCGGTGTTGGCAAGGGTAAGGTCGACGCCGCTGGTCTCGTTGTCGAAGAACACGTTGTTGTAGATCAGATTGGGGATCCCGCCCTCGGCCTCCGGCAAGGTGCGCATGGAGACGCCGTTGCCACAGCGCACCAGCTGATTCTCACGAATCTGCCAGCCCCCTCCTGGGTAATATTCGGGATCGCCGAGCACACAGTCTGGGTTGGTCCAATCGCAACGCGGTCCTGGTGGCTCGATACAAACACCCACATCGTGGACGTAGTTGCGCTGCACCACGATGTTAGCCACGCCGCTCTTGGTGGTGATGCCTTGCCCCACGATGTCGTAGACCTCGTTGCCCTCGATGAGCGACGGATCGTCGGGGTCCATGTCCATCAAGGTGAGCCCCTTCGAATTCGAAAAGCCCCCCCAGTATTTGGAATCGAAGGCTCGATTGTTACGAATGGTGACGCCCCCGCCATAGGACACAAACACCGAGTAGGCGTTGTCGTTGCCATTGGAGTTGTGCCCCAGCACGCAATCCTCGACGAGCTGGCCGCGCCCACCTTCGAAGGAGAACGCCGAATTCTGGGTGTAGAGCACCGTGAGCCCCCGCACCGTCAGGTAGGACACGCCGCCGGTGTAGAACAGCTTGCGCTGAGATAGCTCGTAGATCTGCTGAGTCGGATCCTCCCCGCCAAAGGGATAGAGGTAGATGAAGCAGCCGGTGTTCTCACTAGGACACCCCAACCCCGCATCGTCGGCTTTGGTCCACTCCCCCGGGTTGACCAGATCGACGACATCCGCGTGGGACCGGGTCCCGTTGACCGTCTTCATCTGGTGCTCGATCCGCTGGTCGCCATTGAACATGCCCGTCGGATCACGGTGCAAGAACTCAGCGGCCATCCGGTAGAGGCCGCCGCCGGCATCCGTCCAGCTCTGCCCTTCGGTGGACAAAGAGCCGAGCAGGATCGGCTCTTCGTCTTGGTAGGCTTGGAGGGTCAGGAAGCTCGTCTCGGTGGCTCCACCAAGGGTGATGTGGATGGCATCGGTGCTCTCATCCATGAGCCGATAGGTGCCCCCCCGAAGGTGAACGACATCCCCATTGTCGGCGCTGGCGATCCCCTGACCGATGGTGCCGAAGGGCTGGGCGAGAGACCCTGCTTGGTTGTCGTCCCCATCGGTCGCCACATAGAAGTCGGCGGCCTGGACCGGCGTCGTGGAGAACAAGACGCCCAGCAAAGCGACGGCGCTACTATGTGAAATCCTCACGCCCGATGCGCGTGGTGCGCGGTCACCAGCCACCCTCAACCATCCCGTCCCTTTGCTTTCCATAGCGTCCCACTCCTTCCGGCCGATGATACCGGCTGCACCGAGTCGCACCTAGGCCCGCGTTTGAACTAGCCTCGCTCAATGATGGAATTCACTCCGATGGACCCGGCCTACGAGTCGAAGGTACGGGAGAGTTTCGCGCGGCAGGCAGTGATGGGAGAGATTGGGGCGGTTCTCGGTCGGATCGAGCCGGGGGAGGTGGAGATCGAGCTTCCCTATCGCGCCGAGCTCACCCAGCAACACGGCTTCATCCATGCCGGCATCGTGGCGACGGTCCTGGACAGCGCCTGCGGTTATGGGGCGTTCACGCTCATGCCGGCCAGCGCCTCGGTCCTATCGATCGAGTTCAAGATCAACCTCCTGGCGCCAGCAACCGGGGACTCGCTACTGGCGGTCGGGACGGTGATCCGCGCAGGCCGCACGATCACCGCCTGCCGAGGAGAGGCTTTCGCCCGGAGCGAGGGACGCCAGAGACCGGTGGCGGCCATGCAGGCCACCATGATGACGGTCCTAGGCCGCGCGGACGTCAAGGGGTAATGGTCTTGGCGGATTGAGGTCTTCCTGCTGCGCATCAATCGCCCCTTGAAGGGCTCGTCCGGCGCGAGCCGGCTCCTTGCGATCATGATGGAAGTGATCTAGAAACACGCTAAATATCGGGGGTTTTGCGAGGGGCGATTGGCAAACGCGGCACAGGTGGGACGATGGCCCTCGGCACCCACGACCGAGCGGTGCTTGACGATCACTGGCTCTGTCCGACGGGCTCTTAGAGTGCACCCTGCCAACCTCACTCCGGCGGCGAAGATCACGACGCCCGGTTGATGCTTGCCAGCACGCCCACGCAAACCCATGCGACTGGTCCCCATCCACTTCGACAGGCTGACGATCGCAGCACTCTGTGTGGTCCTTGTCAGCGCCGTGGTCGTGGGGTGGGATTTGTTTGGCGGCGGTGCGGCGGCGGCGGCGGCCGAGGCGCCCGCAGCGTCACCGCGACCGTCTCCGCAGGCTGACCACGGCTCACAGGCGCCTCGCCACGTGTCCGTCCAATTGGAGCCACCACGACCCACCCTGGTGGCCGGAGAGAAGGGCACGCTCGAGGTAACGCTGCGACTGGAACAGGCCGCCGGCGACCCGCTGGTCTTCGGCCGGGGGGCGGCACCACCGATCGCGTGGATCTCGGCACCCAAGGACAGTGGCATCGACTTCGTGAACGAGGGTGTGCCGGACAAGCCCGGCCAGCAGACCATGATCACCTTCTCCGTGCCGGAGGAGAACCACCCGAACGTGGTGGTCGCGAACGTGGAGTATCGCGTACATCCCCGCACCAAAGCCGGCGAGCACTTGCTCTGGATTGATGTTTCCGCGCCCCTGATCAACTCGAGCGGGAGCGAGATCCACGACGTCGGCGTCGTGTCCCTTCCCTTCGAAGTGGATACTCATCTCGGCACCAAGCTCTTGATGTTGCTGGTCGTGGCCGCAGCGGTCTTCCTGTTCATCGTCGAGTGGGTGCGCGTGGACGTGGTGGCCATTCTGATGATGGTCTTGCTTCCCGAACTGGGATTGCTCGACGCCCATTACGCTTTTCGCGGCCTCAGCAGCAATGCCGTCGTGGCGATCATCGGCGTCATGATCATCAGCTACGGGCTGAACCGGGTGGGACTGGTCAACCGGATGATTCAGCCGCTGTTGGGGTTCGTCGGCAGGAGCGTCGCACGACTGGCCGTTGTCTTTTCCGGCTTGATCGCCGCCGTTTCGAGCGTGATGCAGAACACCGGCGCGGCGGTGCTCTTCCTGCCTGCCATCCGGCTGGTGGCCTCTCGGGAGCTCAAGGTCCCCGTGTCACGGGTCCTGATGCCGATTGGCATGGCGGCGATCCTGGGCGGCACGCTGACCATGGTGGGGACCAGCCCCTTGATCCTGCTCAACGACCTACTGCCGCCGGAGATGCCCCGCTTCAGCTTTTTCGAGCTGACGCCCATCGGCTTCGCGCTGGTGCTGGCCGGGGTTGCCTACCTCACGACGGCGGGCATGCGGATGCTCGCGAACCGGCCCGCAAGCCCGCCTAGCGCCGATGGTGATCGGGACGTCGTGGTCGGCGGACCCCATGGTGGAGCCTACGGAGCGATCAGCGGCCCCTACGAGCTGTTCGTTCCCGAGGACTACCGGGAGGGCGACCTGCCACAGACGATCACCGAGATCCGGCGGCGCTTTCTCGTGAATATCGTGGCCATCGCGGGGAAATCCGGGGTGCTAGACGTCGCTCCCGTTCCCGATACGGTCATTCGGCGTGGTCTAGGTCTGTGCGCCTACGGTCCGGAAGCCGCGGTGACGCAGTTCGCCCGAGACTACGGGCTCATCTTGCGCAACGAGCCGCGCATGTTCAAGACTTCAATGTTCAACCCAGCCGTGGCAGGGCTGGTCGAGGTGGTGATCTCGCCCCGCTCGGAGTTGGTCGGGCGGACGGCCAAGAACATTCAGTTCCGCCAGACCTTCGAAGTGAACGCGCTGGCGGTCCATCAGGAGGGTCAGACCTTCTACCGAGAGCTAGCCGACCGAGTTCTTCGTTCCGGCGACGCACTTCTGCTCCATGGGACCTGGAAGCAGTTCGCTGCCCTGAAGTCATTGCACCAGAACTTCATCATCATCTCCAGCTGCGAGACAGATTTCCAACGCCCGGAAAAAGCGAACCACGCGTTGCTGTGCTTCCTGGCGACGCTCGCTCTAATGATCGTCTCGAGCTTCTACTTCCAGGGTCGCGCGTACAATCCGGCCCCTCTGTCCATCTGTCTTATGGGCGGTGCCCTGGCCATGATCCTGATGCGAGTGATGACGATCAGCGAGGCCTACCGCGCGGTGGATTGGCGAACGGTGTTCTTGCTCGGCGGCTTGATCCCCCTGGGTATGGCCGTGGATCAGACCGGGACGGCGCAATGGATCGCGAGAGGGATTGTCGCCGGCCTGGGCAGCGCGCTGACGCCATTGCTACTGCTGATCGTGCTCGCTTTTCTGAGCTGCGCCTTCACCATGGTGATCTCGAACGTCGGGGCCTGCACCTTGCTCGTGCCGCTGGGCATCTCGCTCGCCAACCAGGTCGGCGTCGACCCTCGCGTGGCAGCCATCGTCGTCGGCATCGGCGTGTCCAACTCCTTCATCCTGCCGACCCACCAAGTGAATGCACTCTACATGGGACCGGGAGAGTACCGGACCAGGGACTACCTCAAGATCGGCGGCGGACTCAGCGTGATCTACATCGTGACGCTGGTGACCATGACCTACGTCTTCTACTTGTGAGGCTGCGGCCAGCGCAGGAGACGATTGCCATTAACCCCCCGTTCGGCACGACGGAATATGCAATGCTAGCGTCGATGACACGACATCCGACGCGGTCCTCGGCGCTCTTTCTCCTCCTCTTCTTCGCAGCAGCAAGCACGTCCTGCAGCCGCAGTGCCGCCCTCGACGACGGCGAGAACCCGTCCTGTCCGCTCGACGCCAAAGGCGAGCCGTTCAGCTTCGTCATCACCAACACCGGCAATAGGACGCTCTATCTGCCCTACAAATGCGGCGACGACTTGCCCATCGATGTCATCACGGCCGACGGTCGACGGGCGCTCGGCGTGATCCACGGCAATCCCTGCGGCGTGACGTGCGAGCAAGTCTACGGCGGGTACGACTACGAAAGCTGCACCGGCGACTGCGGCCTGGGCGTCGCTGACATGCTCGAGCCAGGCGACACGGGCACCGTCGTTTGGGATCGCCGCGTGTTCGAGGCTCACGAGGCTCCGGCCGCCTGCTCTGGGCTGTCAAAGACCCTGTGGTGTGCGATGGGCGTGCGTGTCGACGACGACACGATCACCGAAGCCAGGCTCGAAATCTGCGCCTACGAGCCCTTCGGCGGCACGTGCACCCCCTCTGAGGAAGTCGCGTTCGACATCGACCTCAGCGTGTCCGAGGTGGCCATCGAGATCGAGTGAGCTTCCGCCCCAATGGCCGGGCACGGGCGGGTGATCCAAACCCCGAGCCACCTGCCACCAGTGGGCGAAACTCCATTTGTAGGCTATGGGGACCCAGCGCCTGGCGACCACGTGGTCCCAGGACCACAGCAGGACCGCCATGGATGTTCAGGTAGAAGAGCTCAGCACTGTCGCGAAGAAACTATCGTTCACCGTCGACCCCAAGGCCGTCGACCAGAAGCTGAAGAGCAGCTACGCGGTGCTCCGCAAAGAGGTCAAGCTGCCCGGCTTCCGCAAGGGGAAAGCGCCTCGCGAGGTGCTCGAGCAGCGCTTCGGACCAGACGTGTCGAGCAAGGCTGCCGAAGAGCTGGCGCGGGATCTGGTCGCCAAGGAGCTGGTCAATCGAAAGCTCGAGCCGGTGTCCGAGCCGATGCTCGAAGGAGGTCCGCTGGTCCCAGGCAAGCCCTTCAAGTTCAGCGTCACCGTAGAGCTCAAGCCTGAAATCACCCTCGGCGAGATCACCGGGCTCCAGGTGACGGTGGAGTCTGCCGAGATGAGTGAGGACGAGCTGGATGCCCACCTCGAGACGATTCAGCAGCAAGCGCGGTCCCTGGTCCCAGTGACCGAAGATCGGGCACTGCAGGCTGGGGACGTCGCCGTCGTGACCGTCCTGTTGAAGGCCGATGGCTATGACGACCACCGCCGCGAAGGCGTACACCTCGGCCTGCCCGACGACGCCTCCAGTGACTTCCTCAACGAGCTGGGCCGGGGCTTGAAGCGCGGCGAAACCCGCACCGGCACGGTGACCGTTCCTGCAGAATACTTCGATGCAACCTGGGCAGGTGCCACCTGCGAAGCCAGTGTTGAGCTCAATGAAATCGAGCGGATAGAGCTGCCCCCTCTGGATGACACCTTCGCCGCCGCACTTGGCCACGAGACGCTGGAGGCCGCGCGGCAAGACCTGCGCAACCAGCTCGTCGCCATCAAGAAGCAGCGCGCTCACGCCCATGCCGAACGGAGCTTGGTCGCCCAGCTCATCGACCAGCACAGCTTCGAGGTCCCACCCCAGCTGGTCCAGCAGCGCGCCCTGGTGCTGGCTCGTGCCATCGGTGCAGAGCTACTCGGCGGGGCGTCTTCAGGCGAGACCACCACGCTGGACGATCTGGCCGACGACAAGCGAGCCGACGTGTTGCAAGAAGCCGAGTTCTCCGTCCGGCGCGAGCTGCTGCTCGACGCCATTGCCCAACGGGACGGCCTGAAGGTCAGCGACGAGGACCGGCAGAGCCGCATCGAGGACATTGCGAAGCGAACCGGCCAACCTGCCGAGACGGTGCGCAGCTATCTGGTCGACAGCGGCGGCTTGCAGTCCCTCGATGCCCGCATCCTCGAGGAAAAAGCGGTAGCCAATCTGGTCGACCAAGCAACCCGAAGCTGAGCGGCGACCGCGGAGCGCTTCGGTGTTCGCTCATTGGGATTGAGCGGCGGCCGGTCGCGCTTGTGTATTGACCGAGCGCGGGAGCCTGGCTACGTATTCCGTCCCCTAATTCAGGGTCGCCGAGGGGCGAGTGAAGGAGATAGAGATGACCACGAAGATCGCGATCAATGGTTTTGGCCGAATCGGACGTTGCGTGACGCGCGCCCTTTACGGTCGGGGTGGGGAGGACATGGAGATCGTAGCGATCAATGATCTCACTGACTCCAAGATGCTGGCCTATTTGCTGCGCCACGACTCGGTCCACCGCGGCTTCGGCCGCAAGGTCGAGACCGGCGAAGGCTTCATGGCCATCGACGACGACAAGATCAAGGTGCTCGCCGAGCGCGACCCAGGCAAGCTGCCCTGGAAAGAGCTGGGCGTCGACGTCGTCTTCGAGTGCACCGGCCTGTTCAGGAGCCGCGACAAGGCCAGCCTGCATATCAACGCTGGAGCCAAGAAGGTCCTCCTCAGTGCGCCGGGCAAGAACTGCGACCTGACCGTAGTGGTCGGCGTCAACTCGGACCAGTACGACGGGGCCAAGCACCACATCGTGTCGGCCGGCTCCTGCACCACCAACTGCCTGGCACCGCCGACCAAGGTGCTTTTGGATAGCTTCGGCATCAAGCGCGGCATGCTTACCACCGTGCACTCGTACACCAACGGTCAGGCCCTGCTCGACGTGCCGAACCGGAAGGGCAATCTGCGCCGGTCCCGCGCCGCGGCGGAGAGCATGGTGCCCTCGACCACCGGCGCAGCCAAAGCGATCTACGACATCATCCCCGAGCTCACCGGTAAGTTCTCGGGCATGGCCGTGCGCGTCCCGACGCCCAATGTGTCGCTCGTCGATCTCACCGTCGAGACCGAAAAGGAAGCCACCGTCGAGACGGTCAACGCTGCGTTCAAGCAGGCCGCCGACGAGGGGCCCATGAAGGACGTCTTTGACTACTGCGACGAAGAGTTGGTCAGCTGCGACTACATCGGCAATGCCGCTTCAAGCACCCTGGACGGCACGCTCACCAGCGTGCTGAAGGGCAACATGGTGAAGATCTTCGCTTGGTACGACAACGAGTGGGGCTTCTCCAACCGGATGATCGACCTCGCCAAAATCGTGGCGTCCAAGTGAACACGCCGACGAACATTGCAACCATAGAGAACCTGCAAAGCGGCCCACTCGAAGAGGGTGGGTGGCTCGCCAATAAGCGCGTCTTCATCCGAGTCGACTTCAACGTTCCGCTCGACAAGAGCAGTGGAACGATCACCGATGACTCGCGCATCCAGGCGGCGCTGCCGACCATCGAGTTCGCCATCAAAGCAGGCGCCAAGGTAATCGTGGCGTCCCATTTGGGGCGCCCGAAGGGCAAGCGGGACGACAAGCTGTCCCTCGAGGTTTGCGGAGCGCGGCTCGCCGAGCTGACCGGCCTGGAAGTCCACGTGCCGGAGGATTGCATCGGCGACGCGCCCAAAAAGGTCATCCACGACCTGCGCGTCGCCTCTCCAGGCAGCCAGATAAGGGGCGGGCCGCAAATCTGTCTGCTCGAAAACCTGCGCTTTCACCCGGAAGAGAAACAGGACGACGAGGCCTTTGCTCGCTCCCTCGGCCTACTCTGCGATGTCTACGTAAACGACGCCTTCGGCGCCATGCATCGGGCTCATGCTTCGGTGCATGCACTGCCCATGCTGAAGGCAGATCGCGGCGCCGGCTTCTTGGTGCAAAAAGAGCTGCAAGCACTCAGTAAGCTGGTCGAGGCCCCCGGCAAGCCCTACCTGGCGGTGCTCGGCGGGGTCAAAGTGACCGACAAGATCGAGGTGATCGAGGCGCTCTTCGGCCGCTGCGACACCATCTGCATCGGTGGCGCCATGGCCAACACCTTCTTGGCCGCCCAGGGCCACGACATGCAGAAGAGCTTGGTCGAAGAGGACAAGCTCGCCCTGGCCCGCACCTTGATCGACAAGGCCCGGGATGCGGGGGTCGACCTGCTGCTGCCCACCGATGTGGTGGTCGGCGAGGGTCTCGAGGCCACCAGCGCCCAGACCGTCGGGGTGGCCGCAGTACCCACCGGAACGATGGCGCTCGATATTGGACCGGCCAC